>JAYVRT010000865.1:0-13209 GCA_043776025.1 Archangiaceae bacterium
GAGCCGACGAAGCTGAAGATCGGCACCCTGGTGCCGCGCGAGTCTCCCTGGGGCCAGCTGCTGCGCGTCTGGGCCAAGGGCGTGAAGGAGCGCACCAAAGGCAGCGTCGAGCTCGAGTTCTATTGGAACGCGACCCAGGGTGACGAGCCGGCGCAGATCTCGAAGATCAAGACCGGCCAGCTCGACGGCGCCTGCGTCACCGCGGTCGGCCTGGGCATCGTCCACAACGACGTCAACGCGCTGCAGATGCCGGGGATCTTTCCCGACTGGGCGGCGCTGGACAAAGCGCGCGAGGCGCTGCGGCCGCGCTTCGAGAAGGCGTTCAAGGAAGCGGGCTTCGAGCTGCTGGGGTGGGGCGACGTCGGGCTCGACCACATGATCACCAAGGGCTTCGAGGTCCACGGACCGGACAGCTTCAAGGGCAAGCGCCCCTGGGTCTGGCGCGAGGATCCGAACATGCCCCAGGTGTTCCAGGCGATCGGCGGCGTCACCACGGTGCCGACCAGCATCCCCGAGGTGCTCCCCGAGCTGTCGACGGGGAACGTGAACGGGATGGCAGTGTCGGCGCTCGCCGCCGAGCAGCTGCAGTGGAGCAGCCGGCTGGACCACATCAACCTGATGGTCGTCGGCCCGAACATCGGAGGGCTGGTCTTCTCGAAGGCGAAGCTCGACTCGCTCAAGCCCGAGGACCGCGCGGTGATGTTCGAGACTGGAAAGCTCGCGGGCAAGGCGCTCACCGATCGGATCCGCGCCGAGGACGTGACCGCCCTCGAGCGGTTGAAGAAGAAGATGACGGTGACCGAGTCGACCCCGGAGGAGCTCAAGGCGTGGGGCAAGATCTTCGCCGAGGCCCGCGCGCGGATGGCGAAGGGCACGTACTCGCCCGAGGTGGTGAAGCAGATCGAGGAGTCCGTCCGCTGACGGGCGTGCTGGCACGGCTCGACGCGCTCTGGACGCGGGTCGAGCTGGCGCTCTGCGCCTTCGCCGGTGCGGCGCTGGTGCTCTCGCTGTCGGCGTGGGTGGTCCTCAAGGGGCTGGCGCAGCCGTCGGTGTCGTTTCGCGCGGCGCTCGGCGCGGTGGTGTTGGGGATCGCCGCTGCGCTCCTCACCCGCAAGCGCTCGGTGGCGGTGAGGCGGGGCGCGGTGGCCTTCGGCCTTGCCCTGGGGATCGTCGCCGCCTGGGCCTGGAAGGATCTCGGGGTCTCGTACTTCGCCAACCTGCTCGGCTGGCTGCAGGACGGCTCGACGCTGACGCTCACCGGAGGCTTGCGCGGGCTGGGGACGCGGCTGACGCTCTGGCTCGCGCTGCTCGGCGGCTCGCTCGCCACCGCCTCGGGCCGCCACGTGACGATCGACGTCGTCTCGAGATCGCTGGGGACCCGCGCCCGTCTGCCGCTGTCGGTGCTCGGTGGACTGCTCGCGGCGGTGGTCTGCTTCAGCGCGGCATGGGGCTTCGCCGACTTCATCGCCCGCGATGGGTTCGAGGGAAACGGCGAGGTGGCAGGGCCGCTGGCGCGCGGCGTGGCCCGCGAGGCGTTCGTCGTCCGCCGGCAGCTCGCGCTCGACCTCACCGTTGCTGGTCGGATCTTGAAGGGGCAGCGCTGGGACAGCACCCTGACCGCCGCGGAGTGGAACGGGTGGCTGGCGGCCGGCGACTGGGCGACACAGTTCGAACGGCCGGTGCTGCCCGAGCCGCCCGACGCTCCGCCGCGGCCGCCGCTGGTGGCGATTCCGGGGACCGTGCCCCAGAGCTACGCGGTCAAGGCGCTGAACCTGGTGGTGCCGTTCGGGCTGCTGATGATCGGCCTGAGGTTCCTGCTGTGGTGTCTTCGCGGCGTACCCGTCGAAGCGCCCCACGGCGGAGCGGAGGTTCCCCAGTGACCTCGTCGGCTCGGGATGGGCGGGGGGGGCCGTGAAGGAGACGACGACGCGCCGGTGGCCGGGCATTCTGGTGCTCGGCGCCAGCGGCGCCGCGGGGACCGCGACCGGGGGCATCTTCGCCGGTGCGATTACCATCGCCGCGCTCCTCGGAGTGCCGCTGTTCGCGGTGATGGCCGGCGGCGCCGAGCTGGCGTGGCTCCTGCACGGCGCGCCGCTCAACCGCCTCGCTCCGAAGGTCCTCGAAGAACAGTTCGCCGGCTCTCCGGTGCTCGTCACCGTGCCGCTGTTCACCTTCCTCGGCTACGTCCTTGCCGAGTCGCGCGCGCCACAACGAATCGTCAACGCCGCGCAGGCGCTGCTCGGCTGGATGCCCGGCGGGCTCGCGGTCGTCTGCCTCGTCGCCAGCGCCTTCTTCACCACCCTCACCGGCGGTTCGGGGGTGACGATCGTCGCCATCGGCGGACTGCTGCTGCCGACGCTGCTCAAGCAGGGATACCCGGAGCGGTTCTCGATCGGGCTGGTCACCACCGGCGGCTCGCTGGGGCTGCTGTTCCCCCCTTCGCTGCCGATCCTCGTCTACGGCCTCGTCGCCGGGCTCGACTTCATGGCGACCTTCAAGGCCGGCGTGCTGCCGGGCCTCCTGGTGATGTTCCTGCTCGTCGCCTACGCGGTCTGGGTGGGCTTCAAGGCGAAGATCCCGCTGGAGAAGCCGAACCTCAAGGCGATGGGGGCCGCGGTCTGGGCGGTGAAGTGGGAGCTGGGCCTGCCGGTGCTGCTGCTGGGCAGCCTCGGGCTGTCGCTCGCCTCGCTCGACGAAGCCGCGGCGCTGGGGGCGCTCTACACCCTGGCGGTGGCGCTCTTCGTCCACAAGGACCTGACCTGGCGCGACGTGCCGCGGGTCCTCAAATCGTCGATGGCGCTGTCGGGAGCGGTGGTGCTGATCCTGATGATGGCCAACGCGCTGATGAACTTCGTCATCGATCAGCAACTGCCGGCGCACATGCTCGAGGCGCTCGCGGGCCTGGGCCTCAAGGAACGCTGGCAGTTCTTGATCGCCCTCAACCTGTTCCTGCTGGTGATCGGGATGTTGATGGACGGCTTCTCGGCGATCCTCGTCGCGGTACCGCTGGTGCTGCCGTTCGCCGCGCGCTTCGGGCTGCAGCCGTTTCACCTCGCGATGATGTTCATCTTGAACCTCGAGCTGGCGTTCTCCGCGCCGCCGCTGGGGCTCAACCTCTTCATCGCCTCGTTTCGCTTCCAGCGGCCGGTGGTCTCGCTCTACCGGGCGGTGCTGCCCTTCGTCGGGATCCTCGCGCTCTCGCTGGCGATCGTGATGGCCTGGCCGTGGCTGTCGACCGCGCTGGTTCAGCCGGACATCGACCGCGCCCGCGCCGCGGCCCAAAAGCTCGGGGTGCCGCCGCGCGAGGCCTGGGTGCTGGAGTGCGTGCAGGAAGACTGCACCCACCCGGTGCCTTGCTCGGCGGAGGATCGCGCGAAGTACGCGGCGCCCGATGCGCCCGACGACGACGCGGAGGACGCGCTGATGAAGCAGATGTTGGGAAAGGACCCAGCGGCCCCCTGACCAACCAAGGGCCCGGTCCTCGACGGCATCAGGACCAGGCCCTCTCGTCAGCCAGTCAGGTCTCAGGCGGCGCGGACCTTCTGCGCCTGCAGGCCCTTGGGGCCCTTGGTCACTTCGAACTGCACCTTCTGACCTTCAGCGAGGGTGCGGAACCCGTCCATCTCGATCGCGGTGTGGTGGCAGAAAACATCTTCGCCGCCGCCATCCTGAACGAGGAACCCAAAACCCTTCGCATCGTTGAACCACTTCACAGTGCCAGTCGCCATCTTGGACAACCCCTCTAAACCAGGAGGAGACATTCCTCCGGGTCCCCCGTGCTTCATGTAGCCGGATGACGGACGGGGAAAATAGACAAGCGCGGCCGAAGAAATCAAACCGCGAGGCGGCTACTTCTTCTTGTCGAGTTCCTTCTCCAGGCCGTTGAGAAAGGACTTCGCAGCATCGGCGGTGGCGTTGAACGCCGCCCCAGCCAGACAGCCGTTGGCCTCGGCGCAGGAGTTCGCTTCGAGGTAGCAGGCGTCGAACTTGTCGAGCGCCTCGCTGCCGAACTTTTCCTTCACCGAGTCCCGGGCGCTGGTGCAGTTGTCGAGCTCGGTGCCGCACAGCGCCTTCATCTTTTCGCAGGAGCGCGGCGTGGTCTTGCAGCCGGACAGCGTCAGCGCGAGCAGCGCGACGGCGAGCAGTCGGTGGGTCATCAGATCTCCAGGAGCATCCGTTCAGGGGTCTCGAGGCACTCCTTGATGCGGACGAGGAACTGCACCGCCTCGCGACCATCGATCAGCCGGTGGTCGTAAGACAGCGCGAGGTACATCATCGGGCGAATCACGATCGCACCGTCACGGACCACCGCCCGGTCGACGATGTTGTGCATCCCGAGGATGCCGGTCTGCGGCGGGTTGAGGATCGGCGTCGAGAGCATCGAGCCGAAGATTCCTCCGTTGCTGATGGTGAAGGTTCCGCCCTGCAGGTCGCCGAGGGTCAGCTTGTCGTTCTTCGCCTTCACGCCCAGCTCGGCGATTTGCTTCTCCAGCTCGGCCATCGACTTCTGGTCCGCGTCGCGCACTACCGGCACCACCAGCCCGCGGCTGCCCGACACCGCCACCCCGATGTCGTAGTAGCGATGAAAGACGACGTCCTCGCCGTCGATGCTCGCGTTGACCGCGGGGAACTGCTTGAGCGCCTCGAGCGCCGCCCGGACGAAGAAGCTCATGAAGCCGAGCTTCACGCCGTGCTTCTTCTCGAACTTCTCGCCGAAGGTCTTCCGCAGCGCCATCACCTCGAACATATCGAGCTCGTTGAAGGTGGTGAGGATCGCCGCGTTGTTCTGCGCCTGGAGCAGCCGTTCGGCGACGCGCTTGCGCAGCGGGGTCATCGCCACGCGCTCTTCGCGGCCCAGGGTGCTGCGAACCTGCTGGGCCGGGGCCGGAGCTGGCGCCTGGGCGGCGGCAAGCTGGGGCGTGCCCGCGCGAACGACGTCGTCCTTCATCACCCGCCCGCTGACGCCGCTGCCCTGAATGGTGGAGGGGTCGATGCCGCGATCCACGGCGATCGCACGCGCCACTGGAGTCGCCAGCGGCTTCTCGGCGGGGACGGGGCTGGCGGCCACCGGGGCCTGCACGGCGGCGGCGGCAGTGGCCCCCGCGGCGAGGGGGTTGATCGACCCGAGGGTGTCCCCGATCTTCACCTTCGCGCCTTCCTTGAAGGAGATCGCGTCGATCGCGCCCGCCACCGAAGCCTGGACGTCGATCGTCACCTTGTCGGTCTCGAGCACCACCACCGGCTCGTCGGCCTTCACCGAGTCGCCCACCTTCTTGTGCCACTTCCCGACCACCGCCTCGGTGATCGACTCTCCCAGCTGCGGCACTTTGAGCTCAACGGACATGTGTTCCCCGGTCCATCACGACAGCTTCGCCAGTGCTTCTTCGACCAACTGCTTCTGCTCGTACTCGTGTGCCTTGAGGTACCCAGTGGCCGGGCTCGCGCTCTCGACGCGGCCGACGTAGTGCAGCGCTGCCTTCGGGTGCGCCGCCTGAATCAACGCGGACAGGGGCTCGATCAGGTAGCGCCAGGCGCCGGAGTTCTTCGGCTCTTCCTGGACCCAGCGGACGAGCGCCAGCTTCGGCAGCTGGCCGAGCAACGCGTTCAGCTCAGGCACGGGCAGCGGGTAGAGCTGCTCGAGCCGCACCACCGCGAGCGTCAGGTCCTTCGCCGCGTCGCGGGCGCGGCGCAGGTCGAAGAAGACCTTCCCGCTGCACAGCAACAGCCGGGTCACCTTCGTCAGGTCGACGTCCGGGTTCTGCTCACCGAGCAGCCGCTGGAAGCGCCCGGTGGTGAAGTCGGCCAGCGGCGAGCCCGCGTCCGCGAGCCGGAGCATGCTCTTCGGGGTCATCACCACCAGCGGCTTGCGAATCGGGCGGACGACCTGGCGCCGCAGCAGGTGGAAGAACTGGGCGGAGTTCGTCGGGTAGCAGACCTGGAGGTTGTCCTCGGCGGCGAGCTCGAGGAACCGTTCGAGCCGGGCGGTGGAGTGCTCCGGGCCCGCGCCCTCGTAGCCGTGGGGCAGCAGCAGCGTCAGCCCGCTCAGGCGCTTCCACTTGTCCTCGGCGGCCGCGATGAACTGGTCGATCATCACCTGGCCATTGTTGGCGAAGTCGCCGAACTGCGCCTCCCAGGCGACGAGCCCGTCGGGGTTGTCGAGCGAGTAGCCGAACTCGAAGCCGAGGCAGGCCATCTCCGACAGCGGGCTGTTGAGCACCACGGTGCGCTTCTGGCCGGGAGCCAGGTTCCCTAAGGGGAAAGCGGTCTTCCCGACGACGGTGTCGTGGAGCACCGCGTGGCGATGGGCGAAGGTGCCGCGCTCGGTGTCCTGCCCGGAGACGCGCAGCGAGAAGCCTTCGGTGACGATCGTCGCGTAGGCGAGCATCTCGCCCGCGCCCCAATCGAGCGGCTCCTCGCCCCGCAACATCTTCTGCCGCTTCTCGATCACGTTCTTCTGGATCCCGGGGTGGAGCACGAACCCCTCGGGCGTGGTCGCGAGCCGGTCGAGCAACGGGACGAGCCGGTCTCTGGGCACCCCGGTGTCCACCTGGGGCACTTCGGCGTCGATGCCGCCGCGGTAGCGGGCCCAGACGCCGAGGTTGTGAATCGGATCCTTGACCTTGTTCTCGGTCTTGCTGCGGGCGTGGGCGTCGGAGAACTCGTCGAGGCACCGCTGGAGGATCTGCGTCGACTCCTCGAGCGAGATCCGGCCGCCTTGAGCGAGCTGCTGCGCGTACAGCTGGCGCACCGTGGGGTGGGCGCGGATCAGCTCGTACATCTTCGGCTGGGTGAACGCGGGCTCGTCGCCCTCGTTGTGGCCGTACTTGCGGTAGCAGACAAGGTCGATGACCACGTCGGTCTGGAACCGTTGGCGGAACTCGATCGCCAGCTGCATCACGTGGACGCAGGCTTCGACGTCGTCGCCGTTGACGTGGAAGATCGGGATGTCGAGCATCGCCGCCATCCCCGTGGAGTAGAGCGGGGTGCGGCCCTGCTCCGGCTCGGTGGTGTAGCCAATCTGGTTGTTGATGACGAGGTGGACGGTGCCGCCGGTGTCGTAGCCGGGCAGCCCGGCGAGGTTGAGCGTCTCCGCCATCAGGCCCTGGCCGGCGAACGCGGCGTCGCCGTGAATCACCAGCGGGAGGATCGCGTGCTTGCCGCGCTCGCCGACGCGATCCTGCTTCGCGCGGACACGGCCCTCGACCACCGGGTGGACGACGCCCAGATGGCTGGGGTTGAACGCCATCGTCAGGTGGATGTTCTGCCCGCCCCGGGTCTGCCCGTCGCTGGAGTACCCCATGTGGTACTTCACGTCGCCGCGGCCGAGGAAGCGGGTGGGGTCGGCGGGCCCGGCGAACTCACTGAAGATCTCGTCCGCCGGCTTGTTGCAGATGTTGGCGAGCACGTTGAGCCGCCCGCGGTGCGCCATGCCGATGACGACCTCACGCAGGCCGAGCGCGCCGCCGACCTCGAGCAGCGACTCGAGCATCGGGAGCATGCTCTCGCCGCCCTCTCCGGAGAACCGCTTCGCCGCCTGGAACTTGGTGTGGATCGTCGTCTCGAAGGTCTCGGCCTTGGTCAGTCGGGTGAGGATCCGCCGCTGCTCGTCGAGGGTGAAGTCGGTGCGGTTCTCGCTGTGCTCCATCCGCCGCATCAGCCAGCGGCGGCGGTCACTGTCGAGCATGTTGTGGTACTCGACGCCGATGTGGGTCGAGTAGGTCCGGCGCATCCGCTCCATCACCTGGCGCACCGAAACCCGGGGCTCGTCGAAGGCGCCCTGGCTGTTGACCAGCGCGTCGAGCTCGGCGGGCGAGAAGTGGGCGGCGCTGACCATCCCGATGTCGGCGACGTGCTCGAGCGGGTTGCGCTGGGCTCCGAGCGGATCGAGCTGGGCCAGCAGGTGGCCCCGGAGCCGGAAGGCGAAGATCGTCTGGTCCACCTTGCTCTGCAGGTCGATGCTCTCGGGGGCAGCGGAGGCGGTCGCCGGCGCTGCTCCGTTCGTCTTCGGCGCGGGTGCCAGGCGCAGCCCGTCGATCACCAGCGGCTTGCCCGCGCCGCCGTTGGCGCGGAAGAGCTCCGCCCAGCTGGCATCGACCGAGGCGGGCTCGGACAGCCAGCGCTCGTACATCGCCTCGATGAAGTCGATGTTCTGGCCGGTGAGGTAGGTGTCCTGAAGAATCGACATGGGCCAATCTTTCTATTACGCAGCCACCCCGCTCTCCACGATGCGACCGCTTTTCTTCGTTCTGGTGCTCTGTAACAGCCTCGCGGCCAGCGCCGCTGCGGCCGTTGAGGACCTTCCGCCTCCGCCGCCCCCTCCGGAGCCCGCGCCGGCGAGCACCAACCAGCCGAAGTTCTCGGCGGGCGGCGGCATTCTCGGGCTGCAGTATGGCCCTGGCTTCTGGGCGCTGGATCAGGCGGGGCTCGACAGCCAGCTGAGCGGCTGCCCCCGGTGCGGGACCAAGTTCGTCTCCGACGCCAACACCGAGAAGGGGTGGCAGCACACCGCCGGCCTGCGGATTGGGTACAACATCCTTGGGCACGCCTCGATCGAGATCAACGTGGTCGGCACCGGCTGGAACATCTTCAACTCCAACCGGGGCGGCGCCGGGTTCGCCAGTGGCGTCATCGCCTGGCACCCGCTGCAGTTGGTGTTCATGAACAAGCCCGAGCGCCCGATTCCGCTCGATGTGTCGATGCTCTTCGGTGTCGGCTACGGCATCGCCGGGCAGACGTTCGGGATGGACGGGCTGATTCTGCAGTGGGGCCTCAACGCCGAGTACTTCTTCACCAAGTTCATCGGCCTTGGACTGTTCGTGAAGGGCACCTTCCTCCAGTGGCACACCTTCTATTTGGACTTCGACAACAAGGTGTCGCTGCAGCTGCCCAAGGGCAGCGGCGGGGCGTTCTGGTTCCCCGGCCTCGAGGTGCTGTTCCGCTTCGGCGAGTAGCCCGTCAGACGATGCGGGCGGCGAGCAGGTCTTGCACGTCGAGCAGCCCGACGGCGCGTCCTTCCGAGTCCACCACCGGCAGCTGATCGACCTGGGCCTCGCGCATCAGCGCCGCCGCGGCGAGCACCAGCTCGTCGGGCTGGACGCAGCGGGGGTTCTTTCCCATCACGTCCTTCACCCGGATCTTGAAGTCGAGGCGCTTCTTCTCGGCGAGGCGGCGGAGGTCTCCGTCGGTGAAGATGCCGAGCAGCCGGCCCTTGGCGTCGACGACGTTGGCGGCGCCCGGGCGGCCGCGGGTGTTGGTCATCACCACCACCACCTCTGACAGCCGCGCCGAGTCGCGCACCACCGGGTGGGCGTCGCCCTCGCGCATCACCTCGCGGACCTTGAGCACGCTGCGCCCGAGCTTCCCGCCCGGGTGGAGTAGGGCGTACTGCTCATGGGTCAGCTCGCGCTGGTGGGCGACGCACATCGCCAGGGCGTCGGTGATCGCGTGCAGCGCCGCGGAAGAGGCCGTCGGCACCAGGCCCAGCGGAGACGCCTCGTCGATCGTCCCAATGTCGAGGATCAGGTCCGCGGCGCGGCCGAGCTCGCTCTTCGGGTCCGAGGTGATCGCCACCAGCGTCACGCCGAGGCGCTTGAAGGGCGTCAGCAGCACGGTCAGCTCGGGCGTCGAGCCGGAGTTGGACAGCGCGACCACGACGTCGCCTCTGCGGACGCGGCCGAGGTCGCCGTGCGCCGCCTCGGCGGGGTGGAGGTAGATCGACTGGACCCCGACCGACGCCAGCGTCGCCGAGAGCTTCTGGGCGATGAAGCCCGGCTTGCCGAGCGCGGTGACGACCACGTGCCCGCGGCAGGCGACGATCGCGTCCACCGCCTCGACGAAGGAATGCTCGAGCCGGTGCTCGAGCGACGCGATCGCCCGGCTCTCCGCATGGAGGACTTTCCTCGCGAAAGCGAGGGTCGAGCGTGGACTCATGGGCTCTGCCAGCCCCCGCGCGGTTCAGCTCGTCCGGCGGCGGGCACCGCTACTGCATCGTACCGGGGACGCCGAAGAGCGTCGTGGTCCCGTTGGTCGTAATCGAAACCGTCATCACGTCAGCCTGGGGAGGGTTGGTGTCGGTCACTGGCGCTCCGTTGAGGGTCGCAACCCCGACGTACCCACGGCCCCAGTCGCCGAAGATGTATTTGTGTTTGCAGATCGGAGTCACGCCAATGGTGCAGAGACCTTCGGCGGTTGCTTCCACGAGGATTCGATCGAGCGTGAAGCCATACCCATCCTGAAGGCTACTCGGAGCGATCGCCACGGTGCCCTTCGACGCGCTGTGGGTCACGGCGATCGAGGTCGTAGGCGACTGAGGACGGTTCAGGTTCAGATCGGGCATGAAGATGTTGACCAACTGCATCCCGCCAAGGGGAATCGGACCCCAAGGGTTGCTGCTGGCGACCCCGAGGCCGGGCTCCGCGTAGTTCGTATAGAGGACGCGCGTCTCGACCCAGATGGTGGTGTTGCCGTCCCAGGTGCCGTTGGGGCCATCCCAGACACCGTTGGTGTTGGTGTCGATGTAGGTCTCGCCCGGATCCTGGACGCCGTTGTCGTTGTTGTCGACCAGCGGCTCACCCTGATCGACGAAGGGCTCGTTGGCATCGTGGGTACCGTTGTTGTTCGTGTCGTAGAAATATTCCTCGCCCTGCACGTAAGCGATGATCGACACGAGCCCGTCTCTCGGATTTCTGGTCAGCGCGCCCGCCGTGCGGGAAGGCTCCGCCAGGCGGGGATAAGGAAACTGCGCTGGGGCGGCCGCAAGCGGAACCACGTCAGGGGCAGGGAAGACTCCGCCCTTGGTATCAAAGGTCACGTTGCCGTACCCTTCGGCGGTGTTGTTCCCGCCGGGGAGGAACGCCTGGGTGGGCGCGGAGTTTGGGATCGACCCCGCCTCGGTCTTGAAGCTGACAGAAGTGCCGGTTCCGACCGGGTTTGCGAAGCGATCGACGAGCTTGATCGTGCAGACCGGCGTGAACTGAAGCGGCGGAGTCGGTGAGTGATATGCGTCGAGGTTCACCTGCGCGCAGAAGAACGTCGAGTTGAGGTTAGACGGCTTGGCACCCCGAATGCCGATGGTGGGGCTGTCCGCCTGAATCGAGCCGACGACGAGCGCATGAACCGAGAAGCTGCCGATCTGAGGACCAGAGGAGACGCTGGCAACCACCTCGCCCATGGCATTGGTGACACCGCTCGGACTCAGCGTTGTTCCGTTGGGGGGATTCAGAATCGAGAAGGTGACGCTGATGCCCGCAACCGGGTTGCTGAGCGTATCGGTGACCTTGAATTTGACCTGCGCGACCTCATTGAATCCCGAGCCCTTGACGCCCATGACGGTGCAGGCGGTCGCGCCGCAGAGGGTCGAGACGAACTGAATCTGCTGCACCGTCAGGACCTCGACGACCGTGGTCGCAAAACGTCCCGACGCAGGATGCGTCGCGGTGATCGTGGCCATGCCGGCAGACCCGGTCTCGGTGAATTTCGCCACGCCAAGCCCACTGCTGTCGGTCGTGGTCACCATTCCACCGTCCGCGGCGATGGCGCCGACCGTGGTGGAAAAAGTCAGCTGCTGGTTGGGGTAGGGCGCTCCGGCTGCGTTCTGCAGCGTCGCCGTGACCAACGTCGAGTCGCCCACCCCAAGGTAGATCTTGGAGCGGCCGGCCGCGAGGGTGAAGCCGCCGACCCCGGCATCGACGGGGCCCCCTCCGCCAGTGCCGCCGGCCGCGCCACCTCCCGTCCCGCCGCCGGAGCCGCCGCCAGATCCTCCTGCCGCACCGCCGCCAGTACCGCCACCCGAACCACCGCCGCCACCGCTGCCGCCGGCACCACCGCCGCCGCCCGCTCCGCCGCCGTCGAGAAGTCGACCGCCGACCTGGATGTTCCGGAAGTTGGTGACGCTGCCTGCGGCGCGGCTCCAGTCGCCACTGATCTTCACCAGCCCCTTGCAATTGGCGTCGCTGGCGACGGCGCAGGTAAAGGCGACCGTGCCCTTGCCCTTGGCGTCGAGCGAGACGCTCGACTCCGTCTTCAAGCTGCCCGCTGTGGCGATGACCTTCACGGTGCCAGTGCCAGGCTTGCCGGGCCCTTCGACCGCCTCGACGGTGACGGTCGCGCTCTCGCCGACGTCGTCAATCACCACCGGGCTGACCGAGACCGTCAGCGCCGCCACAGCGGGCGCATCACCGCCGGAGCACGCCCAGAGCGCGACCGAGACTGCGGCGATGAACGCCGAAAATTTGAAATGACGAGACATGATCGGGGCCCCTCGGGGGAAGAAGAACAACTCGCAGCCAGGGGAGTATCGAAGCAGGTGCGGGGGCCGTCAATGATTGTGCCGCCGCTCGAAGGTGGCAGGTAGGCGAGGGTGCGTACCGCAGTCATCACCGTGTGGTAGACGCCGCAAGCCATGAACTTCGACCTCTCCGATGACGAAAAAGCGCTTCAGGCCACCGCCCGGAAGTTCGCCAAGGAGCTCGTTCGCCCCGGCGCCGCGAAGTGGGACGAAGCCTCGACCTTCCCCAAGGACGTGATCAAGCAGGGCTGGGAGCTCGGCCTGATGAACATGACGATCTCCGAGGAGCTCGGGGGGGTCGGCCTGTCCCACCTGGGCCAGGTGCTGGTCGCCGAAGAGCTCGCCTGGGGCTGCGCCGGCGTCGCCACCTCGATGATCGCCAACGACCTCGCGCTGCTGCCGATCATCCTCGCCGGCTCGAAAGAACAGCATCAGAGGTTCGTCAAGCCCTTCACCGAGAAGTTCCTGCTCACCAGCTTCGGCCTCACCGAGCCGGCGGCGGGCAGCGACGTCGCCGGTCTCACCACCACCGCCCGGCGCGACGGCGATCACTACGTCGTCAACGGCCAGAAGCAGTGGATCACCAACGGCGAGTACGCCGACCAGTTCTCGCTCTTCTGCACCACCGACCGCGCCGCCCGCCACA
Source organism: Archangiaceae bacterium (assembly GCA_043776025.1). GTDB lineage: Bacteria > Myxococcota > Myxococcia > Myxococcales > Myxococcaceae > JAYVRT01. The sequence continues at coordinate 12,933 of JAYVRT010000865.1, forward strand.
AGGGGCTGATGTGCCTCGTCGTCGAAGGCCGCCCGAAAGGGCTCACCGTCGGCAAGCACGAGAACAAGATGGGGCAGCGCGCCTCGAACACGGTGACGCTCACCTTCGAAGACGTCCGCGTCCCCGTCGCCAACCGCATCGGCAAGGAAGGCGAGGGGTTCAGCATCGCCATGGCCACCCTCGACAACAGCCGGCCGCTGACCGCGATGTTCGCCGTCGGCATCGCCCGCGCCGCGCTCGAGCACTCGATTGAATACGCCAAGACCCGGCAGCAGTT
>JAYVRT010000866.1:0-13190 GCA_043776025.1 Archangiaceae bacterium
CGCCTCCGCCTGCGCCGCCGCTGCCGCCCGAGCCGCCGCTGCCGCCCGAACCACCGCTCCCGCCGCTGCCACCGCCGACGCTCGCGGTGCCCCCGCCCGAGCCACCGGCTCCGCCGCCGGTGGCGCCGAGGACGCAGCGGCCATCTTTCGGAGCGCAGACGAGGGGCGAGATGCACTTCACGCCGTCGCAAGGGTTTGGCGGGCCGCACTGACAGCCGACGAAGATGGAAACGAACGCGCAGACAGCAGCAAGGCGGAGCTTCATGACCCGCGGACATAGTCCAGGTCGGCCCCAAACTCCCAGTCGGGCCGCGTCAGATCGCCGGGGCGCCCACCGACTCAGGGCGGGGACTTTGGCTCGGCTGCGACGGCTCTCGCGGCACCGGCACCTTCCACGCCTTCGCCTCCGCCGAGCTGAACACCTTGATCTTCGGCTGATCCGCCTTGAGCAACTGGTCGGGCCGGCACTCGAGCAACCGCGCCGCCGCCGCCAGCCCGCTGAGCGAAGCGCCGTGGATCCCGTGTCCCAGCGTGCTCGCGCCGCACAGCGTCAGGCCGGCGAACACCGAGGCCTGGTTGAAGCCGAAGGGCCCCATCTGGTCGAGGGTCTTCTCGGTGCCGTAGATCGCACCCTGCGTCGCCTCGACGTAGTGGACGTTGGTGAGGGGCGAGCCGAGCTCCTGGAAGGTGACGTGCTTCGTCAGCCCCGGCAACCGGGCCTCGATCATCGCCAGCATCTTCGCGGCGATCTTCTGCTTGAACGCGTCGTACTCGGGGCCGCGCGAGCCCGAGGCGGTGCCGCCGTACTTGGCGAACGTCTCGTAGGGCACGAAGACGAACGCCTCGCAGGTGTGGTGCCGCCCGTTGAAGCTGCTCGGATCCTTCAGCGTGGTGATCGAGAGGAACATCCCCGGCAGCTCCTGCGCTTCGAGGACATCGGTCTTCTCCATCGCGCTGTACGCCGCCTCGGCGTCCACGTCAGGGCAGATCCAGTAGTTGCCCGAGTCGAGGCCCAGCGCCTTGACGTCGCACTCGACGGCGAAGAACAGGCTGACCGCCGCGGTGGACCACTTCGTCTTCGCCAACTTCTTCTTGATCGCGCCCGGGAGCTGCTCCGAGCCGAGCAGCTTGCCGTAGGTGATCGCCGGGTCGGCGTTGGAGACCACGTTCTTCGCGCGGATCTCGGTGCCATCGGAGAGCTTCACCCCGATCGCGCGCTTCCCCTCGAGCAGGATCCGCTCGACGCGGGTCGCGAGCTTGATCGTGCTCCCGGCGCGGCTGAGCGCGCGGGTGAGCGCCTTGGGCAACGCCGAGCCGCCGCCCCTGGGGTACCAACCGCCCTCGAAGTAGTGCCCGGCCACCGCGGCGTGGAGCGCGAAGGGCGCACGCGACGGCGGCAAGCCGTGGTCCCCGCACTGCACCGAGAGGATCCCGCGGACGGTGGGATCCGAGATCCGATCGGCGAGGATCCGTTCGAGGCTGTAGAGCCCAAACCGGCCGAGGTGTCGGGTGCGGTAGGGCAGCGTCAGGGTGTCGAGGAAGCCCCGGTTGTTCGCCATCTGGCCGATCTCGTCGCGAATCGTCTGCGCCAGGTTGAGGTAGGCGGCGATGCCCCTGGCCTGTTTTGGAAACTGGGCCGACATCCGGTCGATCAGCGGCTGCCTGCCGGCGCAGAAGTCGAAGCTGAGGTCCCGGGTGCGGACGTGATCGTACCCGTCGGGGTTGATCTCGAAGAAGCTCAGCGACTCGCCCAGACCCAGGCCCTCGAACGTGGTGCGGACCGCGCCGCCCTCTTGCAGCTGCCCCAGGTAGTGGACGCCGGGGCTGAACCGGTGGCCGCCGAGCGCGAAGCTGTGGGCCCAACCGCCGGGCGCGTAGTGCTGCTCGAGCACCATCACCTTCTGACCGGACTGCGCCAGCGCGACCGCCGCGGTGAGGCCCCCCATTCCGGAGCCGATGACCACCGTGTCGGTGTCGAGCATCTGATGCGCTTACTCCAGCGGTGCGGCCGAAAGCGAGCCCGCTTCAGTGGGTCAGATCAATCGACATCGCGCCCTGCTTACAGACCAGAGAAAGAATCGTCGCCGGCGCGGGCTCGAGCTCCTTCTCCTTGATGAAGTTGCCCGAGCGGATGCTCTCCTCATCGTTGCCCTTGAGCTTCGCCATCACGTAGTGGGACTTGTCCGGCTTGCGGATGTCGCAACGGTTCCACGCGGTCTCGCTCAGGTTGTGGACGATGATCCGGCCGCCGCCGAGGTTCTCGACGTAGCCCCGGAGCCGGCCCTTGCTGTGCGGGTCGGCAAACATGAACTTCGTCTCGCCCTCGTCGCAGGTGATCAGCACGTGATCGTACAGCGGCTCCGGCGGCCCGGGCGGCCGGTCGAACTTCAAGGTGAGCACGGTGTCATCGGTGTGCGGGGCGAGCTCTCCGATCTTGAAGGTCCGGCCGTCGTTGAAGCGCAGCTCGCAATCCGTCCACCTGTCGGCGGTGCCGTTGCTCACCGAGACCCGCACCGGCCCGTTCTCGAGCCGTCCGTTGAGCTTGGGCAGGCCCGGGGCTGCGGACGGCGGCTGGGCGGCTGCGGGCTCGGGCGGAGGGACCCTGGCGAACTTCGCGCCTGCCTTTGCCGCGTCGTCGTCGAGGGTGATCCGCGCCAGCGCCCCGGTGACCTCCATCACCAACCCGGTGCCGACGGCCTTTGCGCCGGTGGCGTCGGTCACCATCGTCAGCTCGGTGCCGACGCCCACCGGGTGCGCCTTGTCGACCCTGATGAAGAACGAGCCCTTGTCCGCGAAGACCTTGAGCACCCCGTCCTCGGCACCGGCCGCGGTCGCGCAGAGCATCGCCCACACCTTCAGAATCCTCATCGTCGCCCCCGGTCGAAGGCCCGACGATCTAGCCCAAAAGCGGCAGCCAGGGCCCTCCACGATCTTTCGACGCCTGCCGTTGCGCACTTGCCCAGCCCCGGGGGTCATGCGACCAAAGGAGCTCTCGTGATCTCACTGCCGACCCTCGTCCTGCTCGCTTCGATGCCCACCCCGGGTGACTACGAGCCCCCCCCCACCGCGCTCACCGGCAACTCGAGCGCGCGCCTCGCCTTGCCGGTGACGCTGCGGTTCGACGACACCCTCAATGACGACGTCACCCAACTGATCAAGAAAGACACGGGCCGCGCCGAAGGGGCCAGCCGTGAGCCGGTGTACGCGGTGGCGCGCTACGCCCCCTCGATCGCCCGCCGCCACTTCGAGCAGGCAACCTGGGGGACGAAGAACGGCGAGCGCACCCTGGTGGTGAAGAGCGTCAGCGTCGTCTGGTCCGCCGGGCCGAACTACGAGGTGAAGGTGGTGGTCGACCGCTACGACGGCGAGCACCGCGTCGGTCAGGCGACCGGCAGTGGCTGGGGCCGCCCCGACCGCACCGCCGCGCGCGCTGGCGCCGCCTGGGCCGGGCCCTTTGGGGGCATGGTCCACGAAGAGGCCAACCGCTCCAAGGCCGACGAGGACGGCGTCACCCTGCGCACCGCCACCGTGGCGGCGATCGACTCGGCGATGAATCAGCTGGGCGCGGTCTGGGCCGGTGAGCAGCTGGGCGCCCGGATGCGGGCCGAGGCGGCGGAGTCGGTGCGCAAGGCCCAGGAAGACTACAAGGCCGCGCAGAAGAAGAAGTAGCGGTCAGCTGAAGACAGGGAAGAACACCCGGGGCGCGCGCTTCTTGCGAAGGCACCGCGTCGCGCCGCTCATGTAGCAAATCGACAGCGCCAGCCGCCGCTTCCCGGTGCGGCTGCGTCCCGAGCGGTGCCAAAGCTGGTTGTGCACCAGCACCACCTCGCCCGCCTCGGCCGGCAGCGGCACGGCGTGCCGATCTGCCTGGGCAGCCGCCACCTGATCGGCGGGGACCACTCCCCCCAGCGGCGTCGCGAAGCCCCGGCGGTGGCTGCCAGGCAGCACCTCGAGGCACCCACCGTCGATCGGGGCGTCGTCGAGCGCGGTCCAGATCTGCAGGTGCGGATCCTCGCTCAGGCCCCAGAGCTTGCCGCCGTCCTGGTGCCAGGGGATGTCGCTGCCACCGGGGATCCCTTTGTTGAAGAGGATCGCCCGGTACAGCACCACCGGCCCGTCAATCTGTGCGCGGGCGACGCGCTCGAACAGCGGGTTCTTGAGCCAGCCGAGGAAGCGCTCGTCTTTCTCAAGCTTCTCGAGCTTGCGGTACGCCAGCGACGGGCCCTGCCACCCCAGGCCAATCGGCGCGTCCTCGTAGCGCCCGGTCTCGGCGTCGAGCTGGAAGAACAGCCCCGGGTAGGTGACGCGGCCGAGCATCAAGTCCTCCGCCCGCTCGCGCAGCGACACCAGGCCATCGTCGCCGAGCACCCGGCCCAGCCGCGCGTAGCCGTGCTCCCGGTAATGGGCGAGGGCCGCGGCGAGATCGAGCTGGGCAGTCCCAGGGAGCAGCACGTTCACCTCGCGTAGTTGGCGTCGGTGCCGAGGTAGGCCCGGTGGAGCTCATCGAGCCGAGCGCGGGTCGCGAGGTCGAGCTTCACCGCGCAGCCGTCAATCGCCGCGTCGAGGTGAGGCAGGCTCCCCGGCCCGCAGAGGATCGAGTCGACCCCGGGCCGGCCCGCGAGCCAGGCATAGGCGAGCGCCGCCAGCTCCAGCCCCAGCCCCTGGGCGACCTCCCGGTACTGCCCCACCTGCTCGAGGATCGCCTCGTTCCAGTACCGTTTCCGGTAGACCGGGTTGACCTCGAAGCGCGACCCCCTGGGGATCGCAGCGCCCTTCTCGGGCGCGCGGGCGAGCATTCCCCCCGCAAGCGGGTTGAAGACCGTGGTGTGGATCCGGTGCTTTCGGGCGAAGGCGAAGTACTCGACGTCCAGCTGCCGCACGAGCAGGTTGTAGAGCAGCTGCGAGGCGACCGGCCGGGCGAGAGCGCGCGCGTCGCAGGCCTGGTTGAAGTCGCCGATCTGCCAGGAGGCGTAGTTCGACACGCCCCAGGCGCGAATCTTCTTCGCCTCGAGCAGCCCGGCGATCGCGTCGAGCGTCTCTCCGATCGGCGTCTGCGGATCGGGCGCGTGCAGGTAGTAGAGGTCGACGAAGTCGGTATCGAGGCGCTTGAGGCTCTGGTCGATCGCCGCCAGCACCGTCAGCTTGCCGAGGCCTTCGGGCTTGCCGTCACGGCGCACCAGGCCCACCTTGGTGGCAATCTGCACCGCGTCGCGGCGGGAGTGGAGCGCGGCGCCGACGATCCGCTCCGACTCACCGTCGGTGTACATGTTGGCGGTGTCGAAGAAGGTGAGCCCGCGTTCGACCGCACGGTCGATGATTCGCCGTGCCTCCGCCGCCGGGGTCCGGCCCCCGAAGTTCATCGTCCCGACCGTCAGTCTGTGTTGAGGGATCACCTGGGGTTTGAGTGTAACGTCGAGCGACCCCATGGCGACGCGCCGGTTTTTCTTCTCGATCCTCATCGCGGTATCAGTCGCGGGCTGCAGCGCCCCCAGCCGCGCCACCCGCCAGCGGATTCCCCGGCCCTCGTCGATCGCCAACCCGCCGCTGCAGTTCGTCTTCTTTGATCTCGGCCAGGCGGACGGGATGCTCGTCCTCTACAAGGGCCACACCCTGCTGATGGACGCGGGCGAGTCACGGGTCCCCGAAGATCAGGGCAAGTACCAGGTGATCGGCAAGACCCTCGAGGCGCTCACCGGCTCCCGGCACCTCGACGCCTTCGTCTTGAGCCACTACCACCGCGATCACGTCGGCGACCCGAAGGAAGGGACCGGCCTGTGGGGCGTGCTCGCCGACGGGGTGAAGATCGACACCCTGCTCGACCGCGGCGAAGAGCTCTACGGAGAGAGCGCGACCAAGGGCGAGACCCAGCGGCGCTACGAGGAAGCGGTGCCCGGCTGGATTGCCTCGGGGCAGGTGAAGACCCACCGCGCGGTGAAGCTGGGTGAGCTGCTTCCGCTGGGCGACGGCCTGAAGGTCGAGGTCGTCGCGGTCAATGGCAGCGGAGCGCTCGAGGCGCTGGCGAAGAGCAACGGCGCCGACCTCGACGCCTACCCCGCCTCGGAGAACGACTACTCGGTGAGCCTCAAGTTCACCTACGGCGACTTCGAGCTGTTCGCCGGCGGCGACCTGACCGGCCAGACCTTGCACCGGCAGTTCGGCAACAACCGCGAGGGCTACCACGACGTCGAGTCGACGACCGCGGCGCGCGTGGGCGACGTCGAGGTCTACCGGGTGGATCACCATGGCTCGGATCACTCGAGCAGCGCCTGCTTCATCAACGTGCTCCACCCCGAGGTGTCGATCATCTCCTCGGGAGAGAACAGCTACGGCCACCCCTCGCCCAAGGTGTTCGACGCGCTGTCGGCGATTGGCCACGTCTACATCACCGGGGGCTCCGACCCGAGGGTCCGCGCCCATGTGCGTCCATCGATCGTCGAAGGAGAGATCACCCTGATGGTCGACGAGACGGGCAAGCGCTACTCGGTCAATGGTCGCGACTTCCGGACCAAGTCCGAAGAGCAGGAACACGAGCGAAACGGCGGCGCCGAGAAATGCCCTCCGTGATCGCAGGGGCCTAAGGTTCGAACCGTGGAGACGAAGAAACTCAGCCGGATCTTGCTGGAGAAGGGGCTGGTCGAGCGTGCGGCCCTCGAGCGCGTGACCGCTGGGCTGAAGCCAGACGAGATGCTGTCCGATCGGCTGGTGAGCGAGGCGATCCTCACCGAAGCCGACCTGCTGCGAGCGATCGCCCAGGCGACCGGGACGAAGTTCATCTCCTCTCCCCGCCTCACCGACCTGCAGCTGTCTCCCGCGGTGTTGGAAATGATCCCCGTGGCGGCCGCACAGGCGAACGATGTGCTGCCGATCAACTTCAACGCCGCGGCGAAGGCGCTGACGGTGGCGATCGCCGACCCCGATCGGGTGTCTGCGCTCGACGACCTGCCGCGGGTCGGCAACCTCGACCAGGTGGTGGCCAACGTCGCCCTCCCGAGCGCGATCCGGGCGGCGATCAAGCGGGTCTACGGGCTCGATCGAAGGGCCGCGCCGCCGACCTCGCCGGAGGCGAGCAGCGTCTGCCCCCAGTGCAGCGAGCCGGTCTTCGGGGATCAGCTCGAGTGTGGCAGCTGCGGGCTCCTGCTCAACCCCAACGCGCCCACCGACGCCTCCGGAGCACGGATCGTCCGGGCGCTGCTGTCGCAGCCCTCGGGGCTCCACCGGGTCAAGTCGAAGTCCCAGGGGCACGAGGGCGCCACCCGCCGCGGCTTCGTCCAACAGATCAGCGATGACCAGATCCCTGAGCTCGTCGCGGGCGTCGACATCGCCCGCTCGCTGTCGGACTTCGAGGCGTTCCTGATCTCCTTCGTCGACGGCCGGATGACAGTCGGCGACCTGTCGCACTCGTCGGGGCTGATGGCGGTCGAGGCGCAATCGGTGATCGCTTCGCTCTGTGAGCGTCGGGTGCTTCAGCTCCGCTCCTCGCCCCCGCCTCCGCCCCCTCCGACGGGACCGGAGGCCGCCACCCCAGCGCCACCTGACGTCGCGCCCCTGGAGCCGCCGACCCCTCCGGTCCCTCATGAGCCGATGCCGGAGCGCACGCGCAACCCCCGCCGAGAGCGCCCGCGTCCGGTGAGCAAGCCAGTGCCGCCGGTGCCCCCGGCTGCGGTCGTTCCGCCCCCGCCTCCGCCCCCAGCTGCCGCGCCAAAGCCGGCCGCGCCGCTGCTGCCGCCGCGGCACATGGACCCCAACGTTCAGATGGAGAACTCGCTGCAGCACGCGCTGGCGCTCGAGCGCAGGGGCCAGATCGACGGCGCGATCTCGGTGCTGCGAATCGCGGTGTCGCGCGCGAAGAACCCCGCTCCGCTTTACAACCGCCTGGCGTTGGTGATCCTCAACCAGCGGCAAGACGCCCGGCAGGCCGAGCAGTTGATTCAGAAGGCGCTGGAGCTGGATCCGGAGAACCCGGTGTACCGGGCCAACCTGGTCAAGGTGCTGGGCTACGCCGCCACCCAGGGCAAGCGGTAACCCGCGCTATCGCCGGCTGAGGGGCTTTGCGTCGACGATCGTCACTTCTGCCGCGTGGCCGCTCTGGGCGACCAGCCGGGCCTTGAGCACGAAGTCCTGGCCGAGCGTCAGCTCGAGCGTCGGCGCGCCGCCGCTGCCCACCCGCCACTCGGCACCGACCTGGATCGTACCGATCACCTCGCGGTCGGTGCTGGTGTTGTCGAGCGACTCGAACAGCAGCAGGGGCACCGGAGCGCTCCAGGTGGGGAGGTTCTCGAGGTCGATCGCGTAGGTCACCGGCACCGGCGAGTTACCGGGGATCACCTCACACGCGTTGCCCCCCGGCAGCAGCACGCTGATCGGCATCGGCACCACGTCCGACAGGCCGCTGAGGCCGCGCTGGAGGTTGCGCCCGAGGATCGCCGCTCCCACCGCGACGCCGAGCTCGGGGTTGACGTCCTTGTCCGAGGACAAGGTCTTGAAGTCGGAGAAGCGCTTGCGAATCGCCGCCATGCGCGTCTGGCCGCCGACGAAGACCAGTTCGTCGATCTGCGCCGGGGTCTTGCCTGCCTTCTCGAGAACGTCGGAGACCGCGGTCGCCGCCCGCTCGATCAGCTGGAAGCAGATCTTCTCCAGCTCTTCCCGGGTGAGGACGAAGTCGAAGTGGACGAACTGGCCGTCTTTCTGGGTGATGCAAGGCACCCGGAGCCGGGTGCGCTCGGCCTTGCTCAGCGAGATCTTCGCGCCCTCGGCGGCGAAGATCAGCCGCTGCATCACCACCGTGTTCCCTCTGAGATCGATGCCGTATTGCTGGCTGAACTTCTCCACCAGGTGCTCGACGATCGCCTCGTCGAAGTTCGCGCCTCCGAGGAAAGCGTCGCCGCCGGTGGCGAGCACCTTCACCACCTTGTTCTCGATCTGCAGCAGCGTGGTGTCGAGGGTGCCGCCGCCGAGAACGAAGATCAGCACCATCTGCCGCGGGTTGCGCAGGTTGGCGTAGTAGAGCGCCGCCGCGGTCGGCTCGTTGATCATCGCCTTCACCGTCAGCCCGGCCTTCTCCGCGGCGTAGCGCACCGCCTCCCGCTGCCGGATGCTGGCGTGCACCGGCACCGTGAGCACGCACTCGGTGAAGGCAGTGGACGCAGCGTGGTTGGCGAGCGTGACCATCTGCTTGATCACCAGGTACGCCACCTCGGTCATTGGGCGCACCTGGCCGTAGACGTGAAACGCGCAGTAGCCGTCCTCCCCCTCGACGATCTCGAAGGCGAACTTGGCGCGGTTCCGGGCGACGAACTCCGACTGGAACCGACGGCCGAGGAAGCGTTTGGCGCCGAAGATGGTGTGCCGCGGGTCGTCGACGACCTGCGTTCGCGCCGCCTGCCCGACCAACGCCTTGTCGCCGGCGTGAAACCAGGCGATCGACGGCATCACGAAGAGCTTCTCGCCCACCGGCACCAGCTTCAGCTTGCCCTTGTCGTCGAAGAACGCGGCCGAGGTGTTGGTGGTGCCGAAATCAATGCCGAGGATGGGGCCGGGTTTCATGGTGGGGGGCGGAGCGAGGTGAGCCGCAGAACATAGCCGCTCCCTCGCCGGCGCCCTCAACTGTCATCGCTGTCCTTCAAAAGCGCACATGGGTGAGCTTCGCGTCGGCGACGACGGTGTAGAGGGCGGCGATCTTCCCCGACGGGTCGAGCGAGCAGGAAATCACCGCCCGAGGCGGCTCGGCGTGGGCGCTGCGAGCGAAGGTGGTGACGAACGCGGGCAGGCCGTTGAGCAGCCGCACCTCGACCGATGCAGGCATTCCCCGAATCTGGAGGAGCCGGCGGCTGAAGAGGATCACCCGGTCAGCGCCCTCGAGGACGACGCGGGCAGCGGAATATTGGCCGGCGCCGTCGTTGTACTCGCGGACGTCGGAGCGCAGCAGCTCGGTGAACGGTTCGGTCTCTCCGGACGCCAGGGCGCCGAAAAACGCCTCGAGCGCGGCACGGGTGCGTTCTTGCAGTTGGGGAGTGATCGGAGACCGCGAGGCGTCGTAGCCCGCCATCGCCGCCCGCGCGCGGTGGAGCGTCGTCTTCACGTTCGATTCGGTGAGCGCCAGCGCCTGGGCGGTCTGGGCCACCGAGTCCCCAAAGACGTCGCGCAGCAACAGCACCGCGCGCTGGTTGGGTGTCAGCGCCTCCAGTGTGAGGAGAAAGGCGACGCCCACGCTCTCCAGCTGCTCGTACCGCGCGGAGGTGGGCGGAGCGGCGAGCTCCGGGGCCTCGACCGGTGAAGGCAGCCACGGGCCGACATAGCCCTCGCGCTTGCGCTGCCGCAGGCGATCGCGCGCGAGGTTCATCGCCACCCGGGTGAGCCACGGCCGCACTGGCGCGTCGCCCGACGGCGGCGAGGCGAGCGCGCGGACGAACGTCTCCTGCACCAGCTCGTCGGCGTCGGCCGCGACGCCGGTCATCCGATAGCAAAGTCCCCAGAGGAAGGGGGCGTGCGGCTGAAGCGCCTCGGTCACCCACTGAGCCTGACAGACCTTCGGACGGATGCGGCGATCTGCTGCGCGGCGTCCAGACCTCCGTCGGTGAGGAACCCGCCGGTCGCCCAGTCAGCGGCGGCGAACACCCGCTCGCTCACCTTGACCCCGAACCCCTGGCCGCCGTTGGCCGCCAACGGCAGGCAGGAGGTGACCTCGAGCTCGGGCAGGAACCGCTCCGCGACGACCCGGGCTCGCCAGCCGGGCTGGAGCGCGTCGAGCAGCGTCTGAAGGCGCGGCCGGGCGGCGGCGCCATCCTCCCCCGGGGCGAGGTAGCGGGCGGCGTGGAGCACCGTGCCGTTCGTGCCCTCGGCGTGGACGGATGCGTACAGCGGCTCGTCGATGCCGAGCGCGAGCTTCTGGGCTGGATTGGGCAGCGACGAGAGGACGAGATCGAGGCAGGCCGCCCGCGCCGGCACCGCACGATCCGCGAAGCGGCGCAGCGCGGGGTCGGTGCACACCCGGGCCGCGGCCTGGAGCGGCAACGCGAGCACCACCATCGTCGCGGTGCGCACGCCGTCATCGAAGACCACCCGGCCGTTGGGCTCCACCGCCCGCACCGCTCGACCGCGCTCGACGGTGACGCCCGGGCGGGTCTGGAGTGCCTCGACGAGAAAGGCAAAACCGCCGTCGAGGTAGGTCACGTTCTTCGCCAGCGCCAGGTGGAGTTGCTCGCACGCGCGCGCGGCGCTCAGGGCTGCGGGGGCGTTGGAGTAGGTCGTCAGCCGGAACAGCGCCTCGAGCAGCTGACGTACCGCCGGCGCCGGGCACCGCTGGGCGAGCCACTGCTGCAGAGTCTGATCCCCGGAAGCGCGGTCGCGCCCGCTGCGCATCAGCGGCAGGAGGACCTTCGCCAGCTGGGCCCGCTCGGCCCAGGTGAGCAGCGGCGAGCTCAACAGCGCCCAGATCGAGTTCGGCAGCGCCGTCAGGCGGTCCTGGTTCACCGCCCGCGCACCGGCCAGGGGCGGAACGTGTCCCCGCCACCGGACGCCCAGCTCTCCGAGCACCGCGACCGCGTGGCCCCCCAGATAGAGCGCGTGAGGGCCGAGGTTCACCGGGAGCTTCGCCAGCGCGGGACTGACGGCCTTTCCGCCGAGGCGGCTGCTCGCCTCGAACAACGTCACCGCCCTGCCCTCCCGTGCCAGCAGCGCCGCCGTCGCAAGCCCAGTGATCCCGCCACCCACCACCACCACGTCGTCGGTCGTCTTCATGCCCCCACCACGAACCAGGCCGCCAAAAGGTTACAGAACGTCGAGGACCCACCGCGGGCCGCCGGCCGCGGTTGGCGCTACACTGAAGCCATGGTTCTCAGCCTCGCCGTCGCCCTCGTGCTCTCCGCGCCATCGGCTCCCGACGCCGTCGCCGGTTCGATCGTCGCCCAGGCGCAGAAGGTGGAGGTGATGCGCCATAAGAACAAGAAGCCCGCGCCGACCACCGAGACTTCGGCGCAGGCGACGAAGGACAACGCCGCGCAGGAGGCCGCACTCAACCAGAAGCAGGCCCAGCTCGACGCGAAGGCGAAGCAACTGGAACAGCGCGAGACGGAACTGAAGGAAAAAGAGACCGCTGCCGAGGAGAAGAAGGAGCGGGACGCGAAGCGCCACGCCGCCCAGCAGAAGGCCGCCGACGAGCTGAGCAACCAGCAGACGACCGACTTTCAGAACGCCGCGAGCGCGCTCGGCGGCAACTGAGCTTCGCGCCGGCCTGGCCTTCTGAAGTCAGCGCGGCTTGGCCGCCGGCTTCTTCGGGTGAGTGCGGGCGTGGCGTCCCAGCGGAGCGCCCGGCGGCCGGGTGGACTGCCCGGCGCCCTCCTGGCGCGGCCCGGGATCCGCCTGGCGGGCGCGCTCGGCCGCGATCGCGGCGACGAAGACGTCGGCGTCGCGGGGCACCTCGGCGCGGATCAGCGCGGCGCGGGGGAAGCGCTCGATGTCACGCAGCAACGGGGCCTCGTCCGGAGCAGCGAACGAAGACGCACGCCCGCTGGCCTCGGCCCGGGCGGTGCGGCCGACGCGGTGGACGTAGTCCTCGGGTGAGTGCGGCAGGTCGTAGTTGACCACGTGGCCGATCTGGGCGACGTCGATGCCCCGCGACGCGACGTCGGTGGCCACCAGGACCCGGTAGCGGTGGCTGCGAAACCCCTCGAGCGCGTACTTGCGCTGCGCTTGCGATCGATCGGCGTGCAGCTGCACCACCCGGTGGCCGGACCGCAGCAGCAGCTTTGCCAGCTTGTCAGCGCGGCGGCGGGTGCGGGTGAAGACGAGGGTGGTGTCCTCGTCCTCGGCGAGCAGCGTCAGCAGCAGCGCGTTCTTCTCCGTCTGGGGCACCTCGAAGACGCACTGCCGCGCCCGCTCGGCGGTCGTCCCGCTCGGAGCGATCTCGACCCGCACCGGGTTCTGCAGGTTCGCCTTGGCGAACTCGGCGACCTCGCCGGCCATCGTCGCCGAGAAGAGAAACGTCTGCCGGGTCCGGGGCAGCCGCGAGAGGATCCGGGTCAGCTGCGGCTTGAAGCCCATGTCGAGCATCCGGTCGGCCTCGTCGAGCACGAGGATCTCGACGCCGCTGGGCACCACCGTCCCCTTCTGCAGGTGGTCGACCAGCCGCCCAGGGGTGGCGACGATCACGTTCGCGCCGGCGAGCGCGTCGACCTGCTCGCGAATCTCGACGC
>JAYVRT010000867.1:0-3747 GCA_043776025.1 Archangiaceae bacterium
CGATCTGGCGGCCTCGCCGACGGAATGACGATGTCGGCGAAGAAAGACGGCCTGGCCAACATCGGCGGCTGGCTCGCGGTCGACGATGACGCGCTCGCCCGGCAGTGCCGCAACCTGCTGATCCTCACCGAGGGGTTCCCTACCTACGGCGGCCTCGCGGGGCGCGACCTCGAGGCGATCGCCCAGGGCCTGGTCGAGGTCGTCGATCACGACTACCTGCGCTACCGGATTCGCTCCACCGAGTACCTTGGCAAGGCGCTCCAGGCGCGCGGCGTACCCCTGGTGCTGCCCATCGGCGGCCACGCGGTTTACCTCGACGCACGGGCGATGCTGCCGCAGGTGCCGCCGCTGAAGTACCCGGGCCAGGTGCTCGCCGCCGAGCTCTACCGCGAAGGCGGGGTGCGCAGCTGCGAGATCGGAACGGTGATGTTCGGACGGCGCCCCGACGGCTCCGAGCAACCGGCGCGAATGGACCTGGTGCGGCTGGCGATTCCCCGGCGCACCTACACCCAGAGCCACATCGACTACGTGATCGAGGTGGTCGAACGGGTCGCGGTCCGGGCCCACGTGCTCAAGGGCCTGAGGATGGTCAGCGAGCCCTCGGCGCTGCGGCACTTCTCTGCGCGCTTCGAGCCGCTGGTGTGAGGATGTGGGTGAACAAGGCCGCAGCCTCGCGGCACCCACCGGACTCTGACTCGCATGCGACCGCTGATCCGATTCGTCTTCTCGTGCTCTCTCCTCTTCGCCGCGGCCTGCGGTAACCGTCCTCCGACGCCGCCGGGCGGTGGTCAAGACGCCGGGCCGGCGACGATTCTCCCCACCGACGGGCAGCTTCCCTGCGCCGCGGCGAACCTCGTCGTCACCCACTGCGCCTCGTGCCATGGCGTGGCGCCCGCCGGGAACGCCACCTTCTCGCTGGTCCGCCGACCCGACTTCACCGCGATGTCCGCGCTCGACGCGACGATGTCGATCGGCCAACGCGCCCTGGTGCGGATGAAGGCGACCGTCGCGCCGATGCCGCCTGTCGGCAATCCTTCGGTCACCCCGGACGAGATTGCGGCCTTCGAGGCCTGGGTCACCGCCGGCATGCCCGCGGGCACCTGCGCCGCGCCCACGGTGCAGACGGTGTGCACTTCGGGCAACAGCTGGACCCGCGGCCTCGACGGCAACCCGTCGATGTACCCCGGCTACGCCTGCATCTCCTGCCACGCCGGCCGCAACTTCCTCGGCCAGAACCCCAGCGGCGCGAGCCAGCCCGAGGAGAGCTACACCTTCGCGGGCACGATCTACCCCACGTTTCACGAGACCGATGCCTGTGACGGCGTCACCCCGACGGGCGCGGTGGTGGAGATCGTCGACAGCAGTGGGGCAGTGGCGCTGACGCTCAAGCCGAACAGCGTTGGCAACTTCCACTCCAGCGCGACGGTTTCGATGCCCTACACCGCGCGGGTGCGTGCCAATGGCCTGGTGCGTGAGATGACGACCCGGCAGACCGACGGCGATTGCAACACCTGCCACACCGCTGGCGGGCTCACTGGCGCGCCCGGCCGAATCGTCACCCCGTAGCCAGCGCTTGCCAGCATCGGCGCGAGCGACCAACCTCGCGCCCATGAACCTGCGCCCCGCCGCCGGACTCGCCGCGATCCTCGCTGTCTGCCCGGGGGCCTTCGCCGCCGCCCCGACCACCTCCACCGCGGTCGCCGACGGCAAGGGGCATGTGGCGGTTCACGTCCTCTACTTCGCCGAGGACACCTGCATGAAGATCGCCAGCGTCACCGACGGGGCGCCGTCGACGATCGAGACGCCGAAGCGCACGCTGGTGATCACCGTGGTCCTCGAGCGCGAAGGCGCCAGGTGCGAGCAGAAGCTGCGGACACTCGAGCACGACATCACGTTGACCGATCGCAAGGGCGTGAAGTCGGTGGACATCTTCTACGTCGATAAGGCGGGGAAGTTCATCCGCTCCGCCCGGCCGCCGATCGACCGCCCCGGCGAAGACGGTGACGAGATGCAGTGACGCGCTGAATCCTTTGCCGGCCAGGCGGCTCTCAACCGCAAAGGAGCAACCAAACATGTGCAGCCAGACGACGTGCAGACAGTGTGGGAAGCCGACGTGGGCCGGGTGCGGAGCGCACATCGAGCAGGCGCTCGCCAATGTGCCCGTGACCCAGCGCTGCCAGTGCCGGGAGAAGAAGGCACTGGCGCCGGCCGCGTCTACCAGCGCCGCATCGACCCGAGGTTATGGACCTGGGTGAAGCCGGTGCGGCGGAGCGCGGCCGCCCCTGAGGCGCTGCGCATCCCGCTCGCGCAGTAAAGCACCAGCGGCTTGTCCTTTGGGCCGAGCTCGCCGGCGCGCCGCTCGAGGTCTCCGACGGGAATGTTCTTCGCCCCATCGAGGTGACCCGAGTCGAACTCCCCCCGGGACCGGACGTCGATCAGCTTCGCTCCTCCGCTGACCAGCGCCCGTGCCTGTGTGCCCGAGATCGTGCCCCGGCTCCTCGCAAAGAAGAACAGCGCGGCGAGCGTCACCGCACCAACCCAGATTCCGTCGTTGAGTGACATGGCCTGTTTGGAGCCGCGCGCGCCACGAAAGGGTTCACTGCAAAGCGTGGAGCGCGGCGCGAATCGATTCCTGCACCCGGCGGGGCACCGTCGGCAGCGGGCTGGTCTTGCACAGCGCCAGCGTCTGCCGCAGCGAATCGCAGCTCTTCTGACAGCGGGGGCAGGTCTGCAGGTGCTGCTCCATCTGCACGCACAGCTGCTTGTCGATGTCGTCCTCGAGGTGGCGGCTGAAGAGGGTGACGATGTCGGGACAGCCGGCCGGTACCGGCGCAGCCGCCGGGCCGAACGCCGGGGCGAGCCGTTCTTTCACCGCGGCCCTCGCGCGATGCAGCCGGCTCTTGATCGCCTCCACCGACAGCCCGAGCACCGAGGCCGCCTCGGGCGCGCTCAGCCCCTCGACGTCGCGCAGCAGCAGCACCTCGCGGTACGGCACCGAGAGCGCGTTGATCGCCTGGTCGAGCGCGACGCCGAGCTCGCTCGACGCCGCCGCGGCCTCCGGGTCGGCGCCGGGGGCGGGCCGGGCCATCACCTCGTCCGAGGCCTCTGTCTCGAGTGACTCCAGCCGCGCCGGCGCGTGAACCCCCAGGCGGCGCTGCTTGATGCAGTAGCTCCGCGCGATGGTGAACAGCCAGGTCGAGAGCGACGCGTCCCCGCGGAAGCCGCCGATCGACCGCGCGGCCGCGAGCATCGTCTCCTGGAGCAGATCGCGCGCGTCGTCCTCGTTGCGGCACAGCTTCAAGCCGAACCGCCACAGCTGCGGCTGGTGACGCTCGAGGAGTTGTTCGATCGCGGCGCGATCGCCTCCGTGGGCGCGGGTGATCAGAGGCTGCTCGGAAACGTCGGTGGTCATGAACCTCTTTGGGGACGTCTGGCTCTGAAGGGTTGTAGGCATTCCATAAGGAGCGGCAATGGCTTTTGCAAAGTTCATGGCGTCGGCACTGGGGCGGGCGTTGCGGGCGGTCGCGGGGCTCGCGTTGATTGCGATCGGTCTGGGCGTCGTCGGTGGAACGGGAGGTTACGTTCTTGGCGCCGTCGGCCTCGCCCCGTTGTTCGCCGGCGTCTTCAACGTTTGCCTTGTCGCTCCGTTGATCGGCGCCCCGTTCCGCGGTGGGGACGCCTTGCCGGGCTCGCCACCGACCCATACGTTGACGCGATGAAGAAACCGGGAATGAAGCGCGAGCTGGC
>JAYVRT010000868.1:0-3745 GCA_043776025.1 Archangiaceae bacterium
CGGGGTGGGACGAGGGCGGGCCCCAGACGGCCATCACGCAGTCCCCGATGAACTTGTCGAGGTTGCCCTCGTTCTTGAAGACGCAGTTCGCCATGCCGGGGAAGAAGGTGTTGAGCATCGCGACCGTCTCTTGCGGAGAGTCGGCCTCGGCCATCGAGGTGAAGCCACGGATGTCGGCGAAGAGGCTGGTGACCTCGGCGAGGCGGCCGACGCGCAGCAGCTCGACCTGGCCCTTGACCACCGCCTCGGCGACGGCGGGCGAGAGGAACCGTGAGAGCTCGGCGCGGGTGACGGCCTCGCGCTCGATCTTCCGCGCGAGATCCGAGTTCTCCAGCGCGATCGCCGCCTGGGAGGCGATGCCAGAGAGGATCTTCAGATCCTTCTCGGAGAAGGCGTTGGTCCGCTCACGGGTGTCGCAGAAGAGCACGCCCTGGAGCACGCCCTTGCTCAGCAGCGGCACCGCCATCGCGGAGCGGATGCCCTGGGCGACGATCGACTCCGAGCTGCTGAAGCGCGAGTCGAGGATCGCGTCGGCGGTGAGCACCGCGCTGCGGGTCTGGGCGACGCGCTTGAGCACCGTCTCCGAGACGACCACCTCCTCGGCGGTCTCCTTGCGGCGCTTGATCGCCTGGGGCATCAGCTCGCCCTCTTCACTGGCGAGGAACATCACCGCGTTGTCCGCGGCGAGCAGCTGGAAGGCGACCCCGAGGATCTTGTCCATCAGGCTCTTGAGGTCGCGCTCCATGCCGACGACCCGGTGGAACTCGTTGGCGATCCGCAGCTTCTCGTAGTCCTGCCGCAGCGCCTGGAGGTCGTTGAGCTGCTCGACGGGGCGGAACTCGGTGTCCTCCTTCTGCTCGACCTGGGCGAGGAAGGCCGGCATCGACTGCGCGCTGGCGACGACAGTGACGCCAGGGGAGGTCGAGGGGGTGGCGTTGAGGCCCGGCCCTTCGCCCGAGTGGAAGACCAGCCGGCTGTTTCCCAGCGCGATCTCGTCGCCGTCGCGCAGGCGCAGCTCGCGGACCTTACGGCCGTTGACGAAGGTCCCGTTGGAGGAGCTGAGGTCCCGAAGCAAGAAGGTGGCGCCGACCCGCTCGATGCTCGCGTGCTCCTTGGAGACCTCGCGATCGACCAGGCGCAGGGTGTTGTTCGGGTGGCGGCCGAGGGTGGTCTTGGTGCCGAGCGGGAACTCGCCGTGCTTCCCGTCGGCAAAGCGTCCCGCGAGGCGGGGACCCTTGACCTGACCTGGCGCATAGACTTGACCGGAACGCTGCGCGTTCGCGGGGGCTTCTTCGGTCAAGGGAATCGGCGGCTGACTCACGTCGGCCAAAGACCCTAGCAGACGATTCGCCAAATGGGAGGGGTCACGACACGGCCGGTGTTAAGAGCCCTGGGGCGTGAGAATCAAACAACGCCCAGAAGACTTTTCGGTCAAAGAGTCGTACCGCTTCGACGAGGTCGACGGCGGCCGGTACCGCGTCTACATGATGGACAAGCAGAAGCTGTCCACCTTCGACGCGCTGGCCCGGTTGCGGGAGAAGTACGGCCTGAAGCCGGGGGCGATCTCGTACTGCGGGCTCAAGGACAAGCAGGGCCGCACCGAGCAGCTGATCGCCGTCGACGGCAAGGACATCGACCACCAGGAGCCGGACCTTCGGCTCAAGTTCCTCGGGCTCACCGATCGCGCGCTCACCGCGGCCAACACCACCAGCAACCGGTTCGCGGTGACGGTGCGGGCGGTGCGCCCCGAGGAGATGGACCAGATCAACCTCTCGGTGGCCGAGGTGAACCGGCTCGGGGTGGTCAACTACTACGACTCCCAGCGCTTCGGCTCGCTCAAGCACGGGCAGGGCTTCATCGCCAAGGATCTGATCCGCGGCGACTTCGAGGCGGCGCTGAAGAACTACCTCGCGCGGCCTTCCCCGCTCGATCGGTCGGAGGACGCGAAGGTCAAGGCGTTCTGGCAGCAGAACTGGGACGACTGGGACGCGCGCTGCCCCTACCCGGCGAACAAGAAGTACTTCCGCGTGCTCAACGCGCTCCGCGACGATCCGAAGGACTACCTCAACGCCTTCTTGCAGATCGACTCCGACTACCGGGCGCTGATCCTCTTCACCTTCCAGTCGTACCTGTGGAACGAGGGCGTGCGCCGGCTGCTGCAGATGACGCTGCCCCGCGAGCACCTCTTCCCGATGCCCTACCAGGCGGGGACGCTGCTGTTCCACAAGGACGCCGATCCGGCGACGCTGGGCTGGCTGCGTGAGCTGAGCTTCCCGCTGCTGGCGCCGGACTCGAAGTTCGCCGAGCCGCGGATCCAGGAAGCGGCCGAGTGGGCGCTGGGCAAGGAGCACCTGACCTTGAGCCAGCTGGCGATCCCCGCCTCGAACCGGCTGCTCTACTTCAAGCACGAGCTGCGGCCGCTGCTGGTCTACCCCCACAAGCTGGTGGTCGGGCGGACGATGAGCGACGAGCTCAACAAGCCGCTGCTGAAGATCAACGTCGCCTTCACCCTGCCCCCCGGCAGCTACGCGACCCTGGTGGTGAAGCGGCTGTTTCACTTCAGCTACAAGGACGACACCGCGGAGGAGATCCGCGCCACCCAGGACAGCGTCGCCGCCAACGCCGAGCGCGAGCTGCTGCGCCCGGGCCAGCTGGCCAACCGCAAGGGCCAGGCGCCCCACCGCCCGGCCTTCAAACCCCGCCCGGCCGCGCCGGTGCGGCTCGACAGCGAAGGCGACGTCGAAGAGCCGCGCGGCAAGAAGCCGCGCTGGGTGGACAAGGACGGCAACCGGAAGAAGCGCGAGCGCGCCAACGCCCCGGGCCAGGCCGCCGCCACCGCGCGCCCCCCGCGGCCTCTCAAGGGTGGCAAGCCGCCCCCTCAGGTCCGTAAGTCCTCGAAACCCTACAAGAAGTAGTCGTTTGCCGTGGCACCCTTCCGGTGCGCAATCGCGGGGACCGGAGGCCGTATTAGAGGGGTGACTCCTGCGACCCAAAGCGCTGCACTTCCTTTTCCTCTGGCGATGATGGCGGCCGACTCGATCCAGCCGTGGGCGCAAGAAGTCCGCCGGGCCCGACGCGGCGACAACGACGCCTTCGCGGCGCTGGTCCGCAGCGTTCAGCGCCCCGTCTACGGCTTGTGCTTGCGGCTGCTGCGCACCGAGGCCGAGGCCTCCGAGGTGGCGCAGGAGTCGTTCTTGCGCGCCTACCAGAACCTCGAGCGCTACGACGAGAGTCGGCCGTTCGACCTGTGGGTGCTCGCGATCGCCCGCAACCTCTGCCTCGATCTGCTCCGCCGCCGCACCCGCATGCAGACCGAAGACGTCGAGGATCACGCCCACGCGCTGCCGTCGAGCGAGGCCTCGCTCGAGGCCCAGGCGATCGATCACCAGGAGCGCCGCTCGCTCGAGGAAGCGATGGCGACGCTGTCCGCCGACGATCGCGAAGTGCTCGCGCTGTATTACGTGCAGAAGCGGACGACGAAAGAGATCGCACAGGTGATGGGGGTCGCGGCGGGGACGATCATGGCCCGCCTGTTTCGAGCGCGGGAGAAGCTGCGCACGAAGATGAGCGCCCACACGGGCGCAGAGGTGAAGGCATGAAGACCCCTGATGATCTCGAGCTCGAGCTGCTGCTCAATCAGCTGGCGCCCACCGAAGAGGCGCGCGCCCAGCTGCTCGAGGAGCACCGCCAGCTGGAGAAAGATCTGCTGCGTCTGGCCGACCCGCTGCCGCCTCCCGATTTCGTG
>JAYVRT010000869.1:0-3741 GCA_043776025.1 Archangiaceae bacterium
GCCCTGGGTGTTGCGGCCGATGACGGAGATCTCCTTCACCCGCATCCGGATCAACATCCCGCCGTTGGTGACGATCATCACCTCGTCGTCGTCCTTCACTTGCACCGCGCCGACCACCCGGCCATTTCGATCGGTGGTCTTGATGTCGATGATCCCCTTCCCGCCGCGGCCCTGGACCCGGTACTCGGCCTCTTCGGTGCGCTTGCCGTACCCGTTCTCGGAGACGGTGAGAATCGTGGCGCCCTTCTCCACCACCTCGGCGCTGACCACCTCGTCGTCGGCGTCGAGGGTGATGCCCTTCACCCCGTAGGCGGTGCGGCCCATCGAGCGCACCTCCTCTTCGGCGAAGCGAATGCTCATCCCCTGCGCGGTCGAGAGCAGCACGTCCTTGGTGCCGTCGGTGATCTTCACCCCGACGAGCACGTCGCCGTCGTCGATGCCGAGCGCGATCAACCCGCTCTGCCGCACGTTCGAGAACGAGCTCAGGTCGGTGCGCTTGACCACGCCCTTGCGGGTGACGAAGAGCACGAACTTGTTGTCGGGGAAGTCCTTGGTGACGAGCACCTGCGCCAGCTTCTCGCCCTCGGCGAACTGGACGAGGTTGACGATCGGCTTGCCGCGCGCGGTGCGGCTGGCCGCCGGAATCTCGTGCACCTTGAGCCAGTACAGCTTGCCCCGGCTGGAAATCGGCATCAGGTAGGCGTGGGTCGAAGCGACGAAGAGATCGGAGACGAAGTCGTCTTCCTTCGTCGTCGCCCCCGTCTTGCCCCGGCCGCCGCGGCGCTGGGCGCGGTACTCGGTGACGGCGCTCCGCTTGACGTAGCCGGTGTGCGAAAGCGTCACCACCATCGCCTCCTCGGCGATCAGGTCCTCGGTGGAGAGCGCGGTGACGTCGCCGATGATCTCGGTGCGCCGAGGGTCGGCGAACTTCTCGCGCACTTCCTTCAGCTCGGTCCGGATGACGTTGAGCAGGCTCGACTCGTTCTGGAGGATGTCCTCGAGGCGGGCGACGTCCTTGAGCAGCTGGACCATCTCCTTGAACAGCTCTTCGCGCTGGAGCCCGGTCAACCGCGCGAGCCGCATCTCGAGGATGTTGCTCGCCTGAATCTCGGAAAAGCCACCCGACGAGTACTCGTGCGACAGCTTCGAGTAGGTGGGCACTTCGCCTTTGGCGCGGGAGATCAGCGCGTCCATTTCCTTCTTCACCAGCGTGACGTCGATCTTCGGCAGCCCCTTGTAGCTGGGGTGCTGGTGGAGCGCGGGGGTGAGGATGTTCATCAGGCCCCACTGCGCTTCCTCGGTGTCCTTCGACGCCTTGATCACCGCGATCACCTGGTCGATGAACGACTGCGCGACCAGCAGGCCCTCGACGATGTGGAGCCGGTCTTTCGCCTTCTTCAGCTCGAATCGGCTGCGGCGGGTGACGACCTCGCGGCGGTGGAGGATGAACTTCTCGAGAATCTCCTTGAGCTTCATCGTCCGGGGCTGGCCCTGGTCGATCGCCAGCAACTGGATGCCGTAGGACGTCTGCATCGGGGTGTTGGCGTAGAGGTTGTTGAGCACCACCTGGGTGATCGCGTCGCGCTTCAAGTCGATGACGATCCGCATCCCGTCGCGGTCGCTCTCATCGCGCACGTCGGAGATGCCCTCGATCTTCTTGTCGGTGACCAGCTCGGCGATCCGTTCGATCAGCCGCGACTTGTTCACCTGGAAGGGGATCTCGGTGATCACGATCTTCTCGCGATCGCCCTTCTTCTCGGTCTCGATCTCCGAGCGGGCGCGCAGGGTGATCGACCCCCGGCCGGTGGCGTAGGCGCTGGCGATTCCGTCGCGGCCGGAGATGAACGCCGCGGTGGGAAAATCCGGCCCGGGGATGAACTTCATCAGATCGCCGAGCACGCACCTGGGGTTGTCGAGCACGTGAAGCGTCGCGTCGATCACCTCGCCCATGTTGTGAGGCGGAATCTTCGTCGCCATCCCGACGGCGATCCCGTCGCTGCCGTTGACCAGCAGGTTGGGGAAGCGCGCGGGCATCACCAGCGGCTCTTGCAGGGTGCCGTCGTAGTTCGGCCCGAAGTCGACGGTGTCCTTGTCGAGGTCAGCGAGGAGCTCGTCGGTGAGCCGCTCCATTCGGACTTCGGTGTAACGCATCGCCGCGGGGGAATCGCCGTCGACCGAGCCGAAGTTTCCCTGCCCGTCGACCAGCAGGTACCGCATCGACCACGGCTGGGCCATGCGGACGATCGCGTCGTAGACCGAGACGTCGCCGTGGGGGTGGTACTTGCCGATGACGTCGCCGACGACGCGCGCCGACTTCTTGTAGGCGCGGTTGAAGGTGTTCGACAGGTCGTGCATCGCGTACAGCACCCGGCGATGCACCGGCTTGAGCCCGTCACGGACGTCGGGCAGCGCGCGCCCGACGATCACGCTCATCGAGTAGTCGAGGTAGCTCTTGCGCATCTCGTCTTCGAGCGTCACCGGCACCAGATTTCCGGCGGGAGCGCGCGACGGCGGAGGAGGCGGCGCGGGCGGTTTTTCAGTCGTGTCGTCGGACATTTTCGAGGAGCGTCGTACCCCCCGTTCGGGGGGGAATCAACGGGGGAAAACGGCCTCTACTTGCAGAACCCGGTCTGGCACAGGCCTGTGCAGCACTGGGCGCTGAACGTGCAGCTGGCATTGACGATCCGGCAGAAACAGGTGCCGCTGCAGAGGGTGGAACAGCAGTTGGACGAAGCGACGCAAAGCTGCCCGACCGCAAAGCAGGAGCCCCCGCCACCACCGGTGCCGCTGCCTCCACCGCCACCGCCACCTCCACCGGTACCGCCGCTGCTGCCGCCGGTGCCGCCGCCTCCTCCCGTCCCTCCGCCTCCGCCACCCGACCCACACGTTCCGCTGTTGCAAGTCTGGCCGAAGCTGCTGCACGAGGTGCACTGCGCGCCCGACAGACCGCACGCCTGGTTTGTCTCGCTGGCCAACGGGACGCAAGCGTTGACGCTGCAGCAACCATTGCACATCGAAGTCGAGTCGCAGACACACGCCGCGGGACTGCCGGCGGGCTCGGGTGAGACCGACTCCAGGCTCTGAGACTCGCTGCGCAGCGTCGGCGCCGCGCCGTTGCAACGCTGCCCCGCCATGCAAGCGGCCATCGTCCCGCATTGGCACAGACCGCTGACGCAGGAATCGGCCCTGATTCCACAGTCGGCACAGTTGGAGAAGGCGCCGCACTGGCCGACGGTGGTCCCGGTGACGCAGCGCCCCTGGGCGTTGCAACACCCGGCGCAAGAAGACGGGTCACACTGGCAAGTGCCCCCGGCGACCGCGGAATTGCAGACCTCTCCCACCCCGCACACCGGCCCCCCGCCGCAGCTGCAGCTCGACGTCGCTGAACAGACGTTCGAACGCGTTGCGGGGCAGGCGGGGCAGGCGGCCCCTCCGGTCATGCCGCAGTTGGGGAAAGCGGGCGGGCTGTGGCACGTCTGGCCTTCGCAGCAGCCACTTGCGCAGTTGGTGGGGGTGCAGCCGGGGTTGGCGCACAGGCCGGTGCCGGGGTTGCAACCACCCAGCGCGCTGCAATCGGCACAGGCGGTGCCGTTGAGGCCACACTCGCTGTTCGTCGCCGGAGAGATGCAGATGTTCCCCGAGCAGCACCCGGAGGCGCAGCTGGTGCTCGTGCATTGACAGCTGCCGCTGACGCACCGCTGACCGGTTCCGCAAGCGGGGTTGCTGCCGCACCTGCAACTT
>JAYVRT010000870.1:0-3725 GCA_043776025.1 Archangiaceae bacterium
CACCGAGCTCGAGGATTACTACAACTACTACTTCTCCAGCCACTTCAAGCGCGACCGCTACCACTTCAGCACCAGCGCGGCGGTGAACGGCACCTACAGCGCATTCTGGAACGTGGCGGACATCTACAAGAAGTGGGTGTTCGAGTTCTTCAAGAAGACCGGCGAAGGCCAGGAGATTACCCGGTCGGGCTACTCGCTCGACCCGATGCTCCAGGACTACTGGACGATGGCGGTCCTCGACGGCATCAACCAGCACCTCAACGTGATGTCGGTGCCCCCGACGGGCATGTTCATGTACCGCAGCCTCGCGCGGGGTCCGCAGTGGGACATCGTGAGCGAGGGTGACGACTACGACAACCTCAACCCGACTGGCCGCGCGAAGATCGAGGACTACTACCGCACCCGGTACAACGCCTCCCAGTTCGCCGACCTTCCCCGTGGCCTCGGCCGCCGGATGTACAGCCGCTACGACTACAAGAGCGGCTTCGGCTTCTTCAACCGGATGCAGGAAGCGGGTCACTACAACGACCAGATGGGCGCGATGTTCGCCGCGGTCATCCCCGACGCGCAGTTCCAGTCGGTTGACCAGTACGCCGACTTCCGTCGGTACAACATCCCCTACTACCTGGTCTTCAAGAAGGAGCTGACCGACACCTTCAGCGCGCTCTGGGGCAACAACGAGCAGCTGGTGCGGCCGATCATGTACCTGACCAAGGACGAGTCGGGCACCGTGACCACTCGCCCGACGCTGGACTGGAAGCGCTTCGTCAACGGCGCCGACCTGGTCACCAACTTCAACTACCCGAAGGCGACCGGCGTGGTCTGCACCGGTGGCAACACCACCAACTGCCTCACCGCCGCCCAGAAGCCGGGCCAGGCGAACATCCAGCTGACCTGGACCAGCCGCATCTACTCGCTGTACCTGGGCGAGGCGCTCTTCCGGGTCAACTACGACCTCGACTACGCCAAGGCCAACCAGATCTTCAAGCTGGGCGGTGGCGAGCAGCAGACCGTGGCGTCCGGGTTCCACACCGTCGAGGTGCAGGATGTCACCACCGGCTCTCGCTACCTCGCGATGGAGAAGGACGGCGCGGCGGTCGACTCGACCCCGGCGATCCGGATGCTGAACATCACCAAGGAACAGCTGCAGATGGTCAACAACCCGGCCAAGTGCCCGCTGCCTCCCTACCTCGCTTACGTCGGCTACGCCTGCATGGCCGCTGACGAGGCGAACAACCCGGCGCTCGTCGAGGATCGCCGCAAATACTGGATCGACGTCTTCCGCAACAACATCCGCGACCTCGACCTGATGCGCGGCATGTACACCGCTTACGGGAAGGCGTTCTGACCATGACGACCGCCAAGAACTACGGAGCCACCATGAAAACCCTCGCCTCCTCGTTGTTGATCGCGGCCACGGTGATCGTCTCGGGCTGCAGCTCGCCTGAGCTGATCGACCGCACCCAGCCGAACTACACCAAGAAGTCCGACCTGCTTTCCGGCACCTGGTACATCAAGGAGGCGGTGGTCGACGTCCCGAAGACCAGCCCATCGGCAACCATCGGCTATGGCGGCCAGCTGGAGAAGATCCGGTGGGAAATCCACGAGGACATGCTCGTCGGCTACCGCAGCTATGAGTTCATTCCCGGCATCGATCCCCGGGTCGACCAGGAGAAGTCGACGATTGGCCACGTCGTGTTCAAGGACGGGAAGCCGTTCAAGGGCTCGCCGGTCTTCGCCTACAAGATCGTGAGCCACTTCGATCGGCAGCGTCAGTACAACGCCGCCACCGGAGAACAGACCAACATCCTGCTCGAGGACAGCGCGGATCGTCCCTGGTACCAGCGCGAGTTCATGCGCGTCGACTGGACCACCAATGCGCTGGTCAATCGGCAAAACTGCACTGGCCCTGCGGGTGACTACGCGTCCGCTTGTAAGGACGGGCCGGCCATTTGGTTCCGGTACGTGACCAAGGACGACCAGAACAAGCAGGACAACCAGTTCACCGAGGCGCGTGACGCCAACGGCCAGCTGACCTATTTCGACTGGACCACCGAGGCGTTCATCGACCCGCCGTCGATCTACTACGAAGGCTACGGCAACCTTCCGTACTGCCTGTTCAACCCGACGGTTGATTGCGAGACGGCGAACGTGCGGATCCGCACGTCGGTGATGAAGGTCGATGAGGCCCGGGTCTCCGACTACGAGCCGCTGCAGTACAGCGAGAAGCTGGAGAAGAAGTTCGGCCTCTTCCGCCAGGAGATGCTCTCCTACAACAAGGGCTACGGCTACACCGAGTCGGGCCGCCTGCTGTACGCGATGCGTCATAACATCTGGGATCGCGCCCACAAGCTGAACGCCGACGGCACCCTCGGGGCGACGATTCCGGTCACCGAGCGCGCGGTTCGCCCGATCGTCTACTACATGAGCGCCAACACCCCGAAGGAGCTCTACGGAGCCGCCAAGGACCTCGAGACCAGCTGGGACTTCGCGTTCCGGCGCGCGGTCGCGGTGCCCCGCGGCCTCGAAGTCACCAAGGACACCTCGGTGGCGTTCCCCGACCGCGTCGAGGGCACGGTACAGAGCAAGGTCCCGCAGATGTTCTTCGTCTGCGAGAACCCGGTTCCCGCCGGCGCGCCCGCCGAGTGCGGCAAGCAAGGCACCTACGTTCGCATGGGCGACCTTCGCTACAACATGATCCCCTACGTCGAGCAGATCACCGGTGGCCTCCTTGGCCTCGGCCCGTCATCGATGGATCCGGAGACCGGCGAAGTTGTGCAGGCGGTCGCCAACGTCTACGGCCCGGGCATGGACACCTGGACGGGCAACGCCCAGCAGGTCATCGACGTGCTCAACGGGGAGATCGCCCTCACCGACCTCATCGTCGGCAAGGACGTGAAGGACTACGTTTTCCAGAACTTCAACGCCACCGACCCGCGCCGCCCGGCGCATGGCCCGTGGGAGTCGCAGTCGCCGCTGATCTCCGACTCGACCCGCCCGATGAGCAGCTTCTACAACCCCAAGGGTGAGCTGGCGGCCAAGCTGTCCACCTACAAGCACGACGGCCACCTGCCCCTGCGCTTGCAGGATCGCAAGGCCGTCGTCGAGCAGCTGATTCACGGCAACCCGGCGCTGGAGAGCGAGATGATCAACCTGCCCGAGGTCCGGGCGGCGGTGATGTCCAGCGTCCCCAACCGCGCCTTTCAGCAGAAGCTCGCGAGCGACTCGACCTTCTACAAGACCGTCGCGCTGCAGACGTTGCTCGGCACCGACCCGGTGAGCAAGTACGTCAAGGAGCAGCACTCGCGCCCGACGCCGGAGATCGGCTGCGCCTACTCGCTCGACTACTTCGACGACGACTACATGGCGATCGCCAAGGCGAAGCTCGCCCTCTTCAACAAGGCCAAGGCGGACGCGATCGCCAAGGGCAACGCGACCTGCGCGGCGAAGACCAGCTGCACCGCCGCCGAGGCGAAGGCCGTCGCCAAGAAGGCCGTCTGGGATGACCTGCGGCGCGACGCCTACCGTTCGGTCGGCGAGCACGAGGTCGGCCACACCCTGGGCATGATGCACAACTTCATCGGGTCGGCCGACGCGCTCAACTACAAGGATGGTTACTGGGATCTCCGCAAGGACACCATCGGCGTCGTCGTCGGCGGCAAGCGGGTGTTGCCGGTGACTCCGCAGAACCTGCTCGACGCCGCCAAGCCGAACCAGAACCAGCT
>JAYVRT010000871.1:0-3724 GCA_043776025.1 Archangiaceae bacterium
CGACGAGCTCTTGGCGCGCTTCGCCAAGCAGCACGGCCAGGTCTTCGGCGGAGATCCAGTGGCGCTGTCGCGGATCGCCGCGGAGGCCGAGCGCACCAAGATCGCGCTCACCGAGCGGGTGCAGGTCGACGCCCACCTGCCGATGCTCGAGATGACGCCCGAAGGAAAGCCGCTCGACCTCTCGGCGGTGATCACCCGCGACGAGCTCAACGCGCTCTGCGCCGAGCTGGTCGACCGCACCATCGACGTGGTGAAGGACGTGCTCCTCGACGCGAAGCTGAAGATCACCGACCTCGACGAGATCGTCCTCGTTGGAGGCATGAGCCGGATGCCGCTGGTCCGTGATCGGCTCAAGGCACTCTTCGGGAAGGCCGCGCTCGCCAACGTCAACGCCGACGAGGCGGTGGCGCTCGGCGCGGCGCTTTACTCCGGCACCGTCGACAAGATGTCGAACGTGGTGCTGATCGACGTCGTTCCGATGACGATCGGCATCGGGCTGCCTGGCGGCGGCTTCAAGCGGCTGATCGAACGCAACACCCCGCTGCCTGCCGTGGCGTCGTTCGCGTTGAGCACCTCGAAGGACGACGAAGACCACCTCGAGCTCAACCTCTTCCAGGGAGAGGACGGCCAGGTCAACGGAAACGAGTACCTCGGGACGGTGACGATCGCTGACCTGCCCAAGGGGCACAGGGGCACGGTGCAGGTGGTGGTCAACGTCAAGCTCGACGCCGAGTGCGTGCTTCACGTCGAGGCGCGCGAGCTGCGCACCCGGGCGGTCTTCAAGGCGACGCTCGCGACCCGCTACACCCCGGACGAGATCCGCGCCCGCCTTGGAATCGCGAAGACGGATCCGAAGCTCGCCCCACGCGCGCAGGAGTTGGAGAAGCGGGGCGGCCGGTTCTGGGGCTTCCTCAAGCGCGTGGTCGGCAAGAGCGCGGCGTGAACGATCTGCCGCCGATTCCCGACCCGTCCAACCCGGCGGCGCGCCTGCGGCAGCTGCACGATGCCCTCGCCGAGCTGCTCCGCTCCGACGCGCTCGCCCGGGGAGACCTGCCGGCATCGCTGATCCTCGCGACCCAGACCGCGGCGCGGATCATCGACGTCCGCCGGGTGAGCGTCTGGAAGCTGGCGGCGGGCCACGAGAGCCTGGAGTGCGTCGATCTCTTTGATGCCGAGCTGCGGACCCACGAAAGAGGGCAGCGCCTCTGGGCGAAGGACACCCCGCACTACTTTCAGGCGCTGGGCACGGCCCGGGTGATCGCGGCCGACGACGCCCAAAGAGATCCGCGCACCGCGGAGTTCACCGACGGCTACCTGCGTCCGCTGGGGATCACCTCGATGCTCGACGCGCCGGTGCTCCTGCGCGGCGAGCTTCACGGCGTCCTCTGCCTCGAGCACGTCGGCCCGGCGCGCGCCTGGGAGCCGTGGCAACTGTTGGTCGCGGGAAACCTCGCGGACTTCGTCGGCACCGCGTTCGGCGCCGAGGAGCACGTCACCCAGCGGCGCGAGCTCACCGCTTACCGCGATCACCTCGAGCAGCGGGTCAACGAGCGGACCGCCGAGCTGCGCCGCGCAGAGCAGAGCCTGCGCGACGTGTTCGCCCTCACCCCGGTGGCGATGGTGGTCAGCAGCCTCGACGACCAGACGCTGATCGACGGAAATCGGCGCGCCGAGGCGATGTTCGAGATCAGCGTCGAGGAGGCCAGGGGGAAGCTCGCGCCCAGCTTCTGGGTCCACCCCGAAGACCGCGACCGGCTGCGGGGGGTGGTGAAGGAGAGCGGGCGGGCCGAGGGCTTCGAGGCCGAGCTGAAGTCGCGCAGCGGCCGGGTCTTCTGGGCCGAGCTCTCGGCGGGCGTGCTCAGCTACGACGGCCGCCCGGCGCTGCTGATCACCGGCAGCGACATCACCGTGCGCCGGCGGGCCGAGGCGAGCCTGCGCGAGAGCGAGACGATGCTCCGCACCCTGCTCGGCGCCGCGCCGGTTCCCCTCGTCGTCGCCGGCCTGAAGGACGACCTGCTGCGCTACGCCAACCAGAGCGCGGCCGACCTGCTCCAGCTGCCACTCGACCAGCTCGCTGGGCGGCCCGCGCCGGACTTCTTTCACCTCGCCACCGATCGCCGCGCGTTCCGCGAAGCGCTCGCCCGCGGCGGTGTCGTCGACGGTTTCACCGCGCGGATCAAGAACGCCTCGCAGCCCGAGTGCTGGATGCTGATCTCGGCGCGTACCCTCGAACTGGGTGGCGAGGCGGTCTACGTCACCGGCTTCGCTGACCTCACCGAGCAGAAGGCGCTGGAAGACAAGCTGCGGCAGCTGGCGACCATCGACGGGCTCACCGGGGCGATCAACCGACGCCACCTGTTCGAGGTCGGCGAGCTCGAGCTCAAGCGCGCGGCGCGCCACGCGCACCCGACCGCGCTGGCGATGCTCGACGTCGATCACTCCAAGGCGATCAACGACGACCTCGGCCACGCCTTCGGCGACACGGCGCTCAGGTCGCTGGTGGACACGGTGCGCGAGCAGGTCCGTGGCACCGACGTCATCGCCCGCTACGGCGGAGAGGAGTTCGTGGTGCTGCTGCCCCAGACCGCGCTCGAAGCGGCGTTGCAGTCGCTGGAACGGGTGCGGGTGGCGATCGGCGATCGCCCGGTGGTGGCGCAGGACACCTCGCGCCGGATGACGGTGAGCATCGGGCTGACCATCGCCCGGCCTGGCGAGTCGCTGGCGGCGGGGCTGCGGCGAGCGGACGAGGCGCTCTATGAGGCCAAGGAGTCCGGCCGCGACCGGCTCGTCGTCCGCGGCTGATTGCTGCGCGGGCAGCTTTCGGGTGCCCCAACCCGTGGCGCGGCCGCTCCAGATCCGTCGCACCCTCCGTGGGCCGTAGCAAATTGCCACGGAAGGCCGATCGGGCCCCCGCGCCCGAGCATCCACCGTACCTGATGGCCCTGGACGGGAGCACCGAACCCGCGGCGTCACCCAGCTCCGCCATCCGCATCCGCATCCGCAGGGCCTGGGCGTGGCGGAATGGCTTGCCCCGGCGCATCACGGGGTGAGCAATCGCGGTCCTTTGCGACGGCCTGAACGGCACGCTCCGTGCGTAAGCCACCGGGGCAGATCAACCCCACTCCAGGAGCTACCCGATGAAGCGTTTCCTTGCAGTCGCTGTTTGCGTGCTGGCCTTCTCCGCATTTGCCGGCGACGAAAAGACCACCGAGACGACGAAGAAGAGCACCACCACCACTGGCACGGCCGGGAAGAAGACGACGAATGTCGCCGAGACCAAGGTGACGAACGACCCCGACGGGATGAACAACGGGACCACCGACACCAAGACCAAGAAGACCGAGCAGAAGATCAACGCCGATGGAAAGGAGACGACCACCGAGACCACCCGCGCCCACGACGCCGCGGGGACCAAGAACGACACCAAGACCTCGACCAAGACCAAGGTCGTTCGCGACGCGAAGGGCAAGGTGATCGAAGAGAAGGTCGAAGTGAAGTAGTCGCCGGGCCTGGCGGGCCGAACCTGCGCGGAGACCGGTCTTGAGCCCTGGGCGATTTTCGCAACGGGGCCCCGACCCGTCCTGCCGGTGGTGGCCCGGGTGCGCGCTCGCGCCGTCCGAGGCTCAGTTCCCTCGTGCCGGCGTCGGCGCGGCTATTACCGCGCGGGCAGCGGCTGGGCGCCGAGCACGTACTCGGCGGCGAACTGCGGCAGCAGCTCTCCCGC
>JAYVRT010000872.1:0-3722 GCA_043776025.1 Archangiaceae bacterium
GGCCAGACGATCGGCAAGCGCCTGTTCGGGATCCACATCGTCGACGCCAATACCGGCAAGCCCGTGGGTGCGGTCCAGGCGCTGCTGCTGCGATCGCTGGTGCCCGCGTTGATCTCCACGGTGATCATCGCGCTGCTCGGCTGGCTCTTCCCGCCGATCGGCGGGGTGGTCGCGGTGCTGAACCTGGTGCCGATCTTCGGCGCCGAGCGCCGGTGCATGCACGACTACCTCGCGGGGACGCAGGTCCGCTGGGTCGAGGCGAAGAGCGAGCTGCGGCTGCGGGTGGTCGCCGTCACCGGCCTCGCGGTGATCGCCGTCGGCGTTGGAGCGACGCTGCTCCTCAGCCCTGCCGCCCGACAGTTCGCGCCGCCCTCGGTCACCCAGTTGCTCTCGCGCCAGGACCTGGCTCCGACGACGATGGCGCCGGCTCTGGCTCCGACTCCCTTGCCTGCTCCGACCGCGCTCGCGCCGATTTCAGCTCCCGTGCCGCAACCGGTCGCGGTTCCGGCGCCTCCCTCTGTAGCGGCTCCTGACGTGGCCCCGCCTCCGGCGGCGCCACCTGCGCGCCACGCCATCTATTCCTGGGTGGACGGCAACGGGACCACCTCGTTCACCGACGAGCCCGGCAAGATCCCCGCCCGGTTCAAGGGGTCGATTCGCGAGGTTCAGGGCGAATAGGGCGGGACCCAGGAGTCGGCCCGCGGTGGTGCCTTGCACGTCAACCCGGAGCCGCCCACTCTGAACGACGGGCGAGGGTGAAGCAGGAGCTCAGAGCGACGCCGCGGCCGAAGCGGCCACGGGCGCTGCTGATGGGCCCACCGCGGGCGCTGGCCCCAAGTCCCGAACCCGGCACTCGCGCAGCAGCACCTGGGCGGGCGGCCCGTCGCGCACCGAGACGAAGTGGGCCGACACGCGAATCGGGCCACCTCGGTGGGCACGGTTGAGATCCCCGCCCCAGCCGGGCTGAAGCACGCACTTGACGACCGCGTCCGAGCTGTCGGTTCGAACCGTGACGAACGGATACTTGACCGTCTCCTCGGTCGCCGTCCCCGACGCGTAAAAGCGGTTGCCGGTGACCTTCAGCGTCGTCTCTTCCTTGTCGATGAAGCCCAGTTCGACGACGACCCCCGATACCTGCACGTAGGCGGAGTCCCCAGTGGCTGTGGGTGGCAACCGCGTTGTCGCGGTGACTGACCATCAACTGCCCGACGTCGAGCGGCGTGCCCTGGCGCAGACCGATCGCCGCACACGAAGTCGTCAGGGTGAGCAAGGGGATGAGCTTGTGCATGCGGGCGCCACACCCGATCACCGGGCCCCGAGGAATACTATTTGCTGATTAAGCGCAAATACATACCTTGGGACGTGGCGAGGCCGGCGCTCAACACCCCCTTCAACGCCATCGGCGCCCGCGCATCCGTGCACCGGGTGGTCCGCCCCCGTCGTCAATGAAGCCGGCGCCACCGGACCGTCGCCGCTCCGATGAGGAACGCGTCGCCGTCCTCCACCGGCGCGCACCGCACCCGCGCGCCGGAGCGATGCCAGACGCCGTTGCTGCTGCCGGTGTCGATGAGAAACAGCGTGTCATCGACGTCGAGGAGCACCGCGTGGACGCGGGAGACCGAGGCCTCCGGAATCACGATGTCGCAGCGATCGTGCCGGCCGATGAGCACCCCCCGCTCAAGCATCGTCCGATCGACGGTCAGCGGCAGCGTGTTGGCGCCCAGCTGCATCGTCAGCGACCCCGCCGGCCCCGGCTCGCGGCGGAGGATCCGCTGGAAGATTGAGTGCGCGACCTCGGGCTGACCGCCGGCGAACCCTGCCCAGGCGCGTGCGGGATCGGGGTCGAGGTCCTTCGCGCTGGCCGTCGGCACGCACCAGAAGCACAGGCCGGCCGCGCGCAGCAGCGTCGCCTGCTCGGTCTGCAGCAGGTGTTGTTGGCCCTGCAGCGTGTAGGTAGAGGCCCGCGGGAGTCTCGAGATCGATCGCCGAGTAGCGCACGGCGCCCTGCACCCGTCGGACGACGAAGAGGAAGTGCCGCAGCGAGAGCGCCGCCTCGGGGGTCACCGGGAGATCCACCGCTTCATGACGGCCGACGGTGCCCGCGCGCGGCTCGGGGGTCGCGGCGAGCCAGAGCCGGCCGATGATGCGGCCGTCGGCGGTGGACGCGAAGACGAAGAGCCCCGGGCGCGTCTCCTCGAGGCAGGCGCTGCGGATCACCCGATGGAGGCTGCCGAGGAAGATCCCGCGGGGTGCCGAGGTTGCGACCGGCGGCGGAGCGCCGAACATCATTGTGCCGATGCCTGCCTGCCGCGGGGCGGGCGAGCCGGTGAGCCGCACGAAGCGCGTGGGGCCGCTCATGCGCGCCTCCCGATCGATTCTGGGCAGGGGTGCCTCAAAGCGAGGCGGAGATCGGGTCGAAGTGGATCGTTCATCGGCTCCCCAGAGGTGTGAGCCGACTTCAGTCCACGAAACGTGCCAGACGGTGACCCGCTGACGCGACGCGCTTGGGGCGCACCTTCAGCGCAGCCCGACGATCTCTCCGCTGATGTCGCCCAGGCTGGTCCCGGCGTAGCCGACCGCGCGCATCGCGGTGAGGATGACGTTCGACGGGTGTTTTCCCGCGGCGATCAGATGCTGGCCGCGCTTGAGCCCACCGGCGCGGCCAGCGACCAACACCATCATGTTCTCGGTGCTGTGCGGCGAGGTCAGGCGGGTGGACGACGGGTCGACCCCGTGGCCGCCTTCATTCGCGTAGATGAGCGCCATGTTGTCGAGCATCGATCCGCCGCCCTCGGGCGTGTCGCGGAACTTCTGAATCAGGTAGCCCCAGTGCTTCATGTGCCAGGCGATGCCCTTCGCCACCGCGCGATGGGCCGGGTCGGTGAGGTTGCCGAACCCGCCGTGCGACAGTTCGTGAAGATCAGAACGCTGGCTGGTGATTGGAAATGCGTTGAGGAAGGACTGGACCATCGTCAACTGCAGGGTGGCGATCCGGGTCAAGTCACAGACCATCGCCATGTGGAGCAGATCGCACATCGTCCGGGCGCGCGCGTCTTCGCCCGAGTACGCCTGATTCTGGTTGTAGGTGATGTTCCCCATCGAATCGACGGCCTGCCCGCCAGAGACAGCTGGATCCACGCCGGGGTCGGTCGGCTTGACGCAGGCGCCAACGATCGGAGGCGGGGTGGCGACGATCCGGCGCTGCAGGTCCTGCACTTCGGCCAGGTGGAGATCCAGCCGCCGCTGATCGGCGACGCCCAGCTTCGGTCTGAGCGCGTCGGCTCGAGCCTTGACCCGATCGACCACCGACGCATGGCCATCCTGGAGCAGCTTCTGCTTGTCCTTCTCTGCCTGGGTCAGCCCCGGGGTGAAGTTAGAGAACAGGCTGGTGAACAGCTGCCGGGGGCTGACGGTGGGGACGATCGGTTGAATCGACCCATCGATCGCCTTCTTCCACGAGACCGGAGCGCCTTCTCCCCCCTGCTGGACGTAGTCGGTGACCTGCACCCGCACGGAGAGCGACTTGAAGGTGGTGGGTCCCGCCAGCACCGCCCCCGAGCCGTGCAACAGCGCCCGCCGGCTCAACCGGAACTTGCTCATAGCGCCTCCAGAGTGCGGTACCCAAACGCATCGTTCGAGACGAAATCGAGCAGCAGCACGTCGAGCTGACGACCGCCGTCCTTGAAGCCCCTCGCCAGCTGCTTCACCCACGGAAGGTCGTC
>JAYVRT010000873.1:0-3718 GCA_043776025.1 Archangiaceae bacterium
CGAACGCGCGCGGAACATACACGATGCGCGCGTCAGCGTCGGCGGCGGCGCACGGCGGACAGCACCGCGGCGGCGAGCACCATCAGGTCCGGGCCCCCCGCGACCGCGCAGCCCGGAGTGCCCGAGCCACGCGCGTCGATCGTGCGCCGCAGCTGGGCCTGGGCGTCGCACTGCACGGCCGGTTGGCCCCGCGGGTAGGTGGCGCAGAAGCCCTGCGCGGTGCCGAAGTCGATGATCCGCTTCTGGGTCTCGCCGATCGGAGCGGTGGCTTCCATCGTCGAGCCGACGACCTCGACATGATCGAAGCCGACGGCGTGGCCGATCTCGTGGGTCAGCGTGTTCTGGATGTCGGTGGCGACGCAGGTGACCGCCTCTTTGCCCTCCTCGCACGGAGGCGAAGAGATGGTGGTGAAGAGGAAGGCGGTGTTGTCGACGTGCGGCGCGGCGTTCAGCTCGATGTCCGCGTCGTAGATCGCCCCGGTCTTCACCGAGAAGGTGGTGGTGGTGAGCGCGATGGTGAAGTCCGAGTGATCCCAGCAGCCGTACTTGTTGGCGCAGGAGCCGTCGGCCTGGCAGGCATCGGCCATCGGCGCGGCGTTGCGGCAGGCGGTCTCGCGAAAGACGACCGAGTTGTTGGTCTCGCTGCCGCGGCCGATCTGCACCTTCGCCGCCCGCTCGCCGCGGATGAAGTGGAAGTCGCTGCAGGTGTCGGCGACGGTCTGCCAGCTGGCGAACGCGGCATCGACCGCGATGAACTCCGAGTCGCCGGGGGTGCGGCTGCTTCCGGCGGAGTCGACGACGTAGACGAAGTCGCGCTTGTTCCAGGTGACGCACAAGGGCGCGAGGCCCTCGCGGTCGGGAACAGGCGTGCGGATGTAGCCCTGCTGCGCCGAGGCCAGTCCCGACAACAGGACGATGGCGAGCGCGCTCTTCATCGGCGCCGGCGCCTGAGCAACAACCCGAGCGCCGCGGCCGCCCAGAGTCCGCCGGGGGCCACCGCGCAGCCCGACTTCCCCTCTTTGCCCAGCGTCGCCGGCCCGCGGCAACCGGTGCCGCCGTCGGCCTCACGCGGGCCGCCCCCGTCGGGGTAGCAGTCCTCGACGGCGAAGAGGAAGGTGCCCGAGTTCGAGGGGCCGCCGTCGTTGGGGTAGACGTCGCAGACGAACCGCTTGCTGCCATCGTCGAGGTTGCGCTTCGAGGTCTCGCCCGGGTTGGCGCTGGCGAACATCGTCGAGCCCTGGTCGCAGTTATGGGCCAGGCCCAGCATGTGGCCGACTTCGTGGGTGAGCGTGTTCTGCACGTCGGAAGCGACGCAGGTGACGGCGTAGTTGGGCTTGACGCAGACCGGTGAGTCGACGGTGCTGAAGATGAAGCCGGGGGTGTTGAGCTCGATGTCGGCGTCGAGGATCCGCCCGGTCCTCGGGTCGAAGCTGGTGGTGGTGATCGCCAGCGCGCCGGCGTTGTGATACCAGCAGTCGTACTTGGTGCCACAGTTCTCGGCCTTGTGGCAGGGATCGTTGACGGCGACGGTGTCGGTACACTTCTCGAAGCGCCAGACGACGACGTTCTCGTTGATGATCGCCGGGTCGTACTCCTGGCGGCGGTTGGCGGTGCGCGGTCCCTCGTGGAGCGCGATCGACGCGCAGGACTCGAGCTGGGTCTTCCAGCTGCCGAACGCCTTCTGGGCGGCGGCGAACTCGGTGCCCATGTCCTCGGGGTTCCCCTTGTCGTTGAGGTGCCAGATGATCTGCGTGCCCTCGCGCCAGTAGAGCGCGTGCGACATCGGGTCGTTGTCGTCGACCTTCGTCCGGTTGTACGGCGGCCCGCACTGGGCGAGCGCCAACGTCAGCACCGCGGCGGTGATCATCGGCCGGCCTTGGGGGTCACCGGCCGGGTCGGCTCGACGATGGGCTGCGGCGCGGCGAGGGCGGCGGCGATCTGCGCCTTGAGCACCGGGAGCGCGGTGGTCTTCAGGCCGGAGGTCGTCTCCTGGCGGGTGGCGGGGTCGAGCAGCCGGGCCGATGAGACCGACTCGGGCACCGCGTAGACGGCCGAGCCGTCGGACGTGCGCTCGAGGCGGAACTTGCCCTGGATCATCCCCGCGACGAGGAAGCGCTCGCTGCCGCGCGCCTCGAGGAAGACGAGCACCTCTTCCCCAACGCGGAAGGGAGCGACCCCTTCGACCCGCTGGCCGACGTCGCCGACGATCCCGCCGGGCTGCATCACCACCACCGTGCCCGAGGCTTTCCCCTTGAGGGTCTGCGTGACCTGAATCTCGGTGTCGGTGACGATCCGCCCGCCCTCGGCGGTCATCCGCGCCGTCGAGCGGGTGACGGTGCCGATCACGATCGCGTCGGCGCCGCGGGAGAGCGCGGGGACATCGACCGCGAGCAAGGTGGTCGCGAAGGCCGCGGAGGCGAGGATCAAAGTCAAAAGTGCAAGGCGCTTCATCATTGCCGGCAACTTAACCCCTCTGGTACTTGGCCGCGACCCATGGGCCCCCGCGTTCGCTTCGCTCCGTCACCTACCGGTTACCTTCACATCGGCGGCGCCCGCACCGCGCTCTTCAACTGGCTGTATGCCCGGAGGAATGGGGGGGTCTTCGTCCTGCGAATGGAGGACACCGACCAGGAGCGCTCTACCCCCGAGTCGGTGCAGGCGATCCTCGACGGGCTGCGCTGGCTGGGCATCGACTGGGACGAGGGCCCGCTCGTCGAAGGCAAGTTTGGGCCGTACTTCCAGATGCAGCGGCTGGCGACCTACCAGCAGAACGCGGACAAGCTATGCGCCGAGGGGAAGGCCTACCGGTGCTACTGCACCAAAGAAGAGCTCGACGTGCGCCGGAAGGCGTTCGGCGAGGGCTACCGCTACGAGGGCACCTGCCGGGACCGCAAGGACAAGCCGAACCTGCCTTCGGTGGTGCGCTTCAAGATGCCGCACGGCGATGGGATCGTCGGGTTCACCGACGAGGTGCTGGGGCAGATCAGTAAGAAGCACGGCGACCTGGACGACTTCGTGATGCTGCGGGCGGACGGGATCCCGCTGTACAACTTCGGCTGCGTCGTCGACGACCACCTGATGGCGATCGACCTCGTCGGGCGCGGACAGGAGCACATCAACTCCACCCTGCCTCAGCTGATGCTCTACGAGGCGCTGGGCTGGGCGCCGCCGAAGTTCGCCCACTTCCCGCTGATCCTCGGGCCTGATCGGGAGAAGCTGTCGAAGCGCAAACACCCCGAAGCCGACGTGATGGCGCACAAGAAGAACGGGATTCTGCCGCACGCGTTGCTCAACTTCGTCGTCCGGCTCGGCTGGAGCCACGGGAATGACGAGCTCTTCACGTTGCAGCAGATGATCGAGTACTTCGACTTCGCCCACGTCGGGCACAGCTCGGGGGTCTGGAACCCGGAGAAGCTGCTGTCGGTCTCGGCGCACTGGATCAAGAACACGCCGCCCCCCGAGCTGGCCAGGCACGCCCTGCCCTTCTTCCAGGCCGCGGGTATTGCAGAGGCGAAGGACGACGCGAAGCTGGTACGGGCGATCACCGCGCTGCGCGAGCGGGCGAACACGCTGGTCGAGCTCGCCGGCAAGGCGAAGATGTTCTACGGCCAGGGCGTCGCCCTCGACCCAGCGGCCTCGGCGAAGCACCTGACGGCCGACGGGAAGGCGGCGCTGGCGCAGGTCCGCCAGGTCCTCGAGAGCACCGAGTGGAACGTGC
>JAYVRT010000874.1:0-13086 GCA_043776025.1 Archangiaceae bacterium
CAGCCAAACAGCGCGTAGAGCCCGTTGAAGAGCGTGCCGCCGGCGAAGGTGGTGGCGCGGTCGTCCTCGAGCTCGACAAAGCCCGAGGCGCGATCCTCATCGCCCTTGAGGTCGATGCCCTCGAACGCCCGCTGGGTCAGCGCCTTCGTCAGCCACTTGCGGACATCCTTCGGGACCGCGCCCTCGAGGCGAAAGCGCGAACAGCTCACTGCTCCACGGCGAATCGGCATGGGGCCGTCTGGCGCGCGCCGCCTCTCAAAGCAACAGTTTCTCCGGCCGAGACTGTGTCCCGCATGGGCCTCGGCGTCGGGCTGGCCGGGCAATCGCCCCTTCTGTCGAGTTATGATTGGCCGGTGCCCATCGCTTCAAAGCGTCTCGTCGCAACCATCGATGAGGCGCTCGCACGCCCAGAGTCGGAGCGCGTCGAGCTGATTCGGGGGACGCTCGTCCAAAAGGCAGCACCGACCGGTGAGCATGGAACAGCGCAATCGCACATTGTCGCGGGTGTCATCGGCCGCTTTGACCGCCGACCCTCGAGTCGCTGGCCGGGTGGCTGGTGGATCCTCACCGAGAGCGATGTCCAACTGGGAACAGAGCTCTTTCGACCCGACATCGCTGGCTGGCGACGCGAACGTTGTGAAAAGCGACCGCATGGCAGGCCAATCGGCCTCAGACCCGACTGGATCTGTGAAGTCTTGTCGCCATCAACCGAGAACGTCGATCGGGTCGACAAGATGCAGTCCTATTTCCAGGCGGGTTTGCCGCACTATTGGCTCGCGGATCCGATTGAAGAGGTCCTCGAGGTGTACCGTCGCACGGAGCTGGCCTACGCCCTCGTTTTAACGGCCAAGGCGGGACAGACGATTCGCGCGGAGCCCTTCGAGGCGGTGGAGTTGCGGATCGACGAATTGTTCGGCGCCGACCCCGAGGACGACTGAGGCGCCTGAAGGTCTGGGCGCTCAGCGTACGGCGTGGCTCTGAGCATCGGGCTCGGCGAACTTGAGCAGCGCTTGCCCTTCCTCGGCGAGCGCGCCCTTCGCGGCGGAGGAGAGCTTCTCGAAGGGGGTCAGCACCACCGCCGCCGCCTTCTTGCTCCGCTCGAGCTTCCAGGTGCCGGCGACGCGGCCATCGACGAGGAAGACGGCGGTGACCTGAAGGTTGTTGGTGGAGATCCGCGCCCGGTACCCGTCGTCGATGACGCGGGTCCGGTCGGCGTGGCCCATCACCAGGTTGTCCCAGTCGGGGAGGAACCGCGCCGGCGCCGGGGTGCCCTCGCCGGGGCGCGGCGCTTGGGGCAGGTCGAACAGCTCGCGATCGCGCTCGTCGCGGAAGGTCTTCAGCTTCGGCCGCAGCGCCTCGAAGGTGTCGCCGAGCTTCTGCAGCCCGGACCAGTTCTGCGCGTCGCCAGGCGTCGCGGGACCGAAGGCCGCGAGGTAGCGCAGCACCAATCCTTTCGGGTCGCTCGCCGGGGGAACCGCCTTGCCCAGCCAGCTGGCGGCAGGGGTGAAGTCGGCCGAGCCGGGCCAGCTCCAGGCGTCCGCGGTGGGCACCATCACCAGCGGCAAGGTCATCCGCACCGCGTAGCCCATCGCCCGCTCGTCGAGCTTCGGGTGCAGCGTCTTCAAGTGGGTGCGCAGCGCTTCGAACGGCGCCGGGGTCGCGGTGAGAAACTTCGAGCCCTCGGCGAGGATCGTCGGCAGCTCGAAGGTGTCGAGCCGCTCGCGGAGCACACTGCGCAGGCCGCGATCGAGCACCGGCTGCAGCGTCCCACGAAAGCGCAAGAAGTCGGCCGCGGACATCAGGTGCAGCGTGCCGCGCATCGAGGTCACCCGCACCACCGCCTTGCGCTCGGCGAGCTTCGCCAGCTGGCCGCGCTCGAACCCGGCGACGCGGGACCACAGGCCAAGAAACGGCGGCCGCGCCAGCTGCGCCTGGATCCCCACCAACCGTTCGATCGCCTTGAGCGGCGTCGTCTGCTCGCGCTGCAGCAACCCTTGTCGGGCGAGCAGCGCGCGGTTGAGCTGGCGCTGCGTCAGTGGGCGTTCGGTCTTCACAGCATCGCTCCCGGGTCGACGTCGATGACCACCTTCACCGCCGCTGGCAACTGGGCGAGCAGCGCCTCCGCGGCGTCGAGCGGCCCGGCGAGCGACGCGTGGGTCGGCCCCTTGACCACGATCTGCCAGCGGGTCTGCCCCTTGATGCGCGCCACCGGCGCCGGCGCGGGGCCCAGCAGCCGGACCCCAGCCGACGCGTTGGGCAGCCGCTGCCCCATCGCCGCGCCGAGGCGTCGCGCCACCGCGGCGGTGGCCCCGGCGTCTTCGCCCTCGATGCGAATCATCGCCATCCGCGAGAACGGCGGCCACTTGAGCGCCTCGCGCCGCCGCAGCTCGTTCTTCGCGAAGCCCTCGAAGTCGCCGTCGAGCATCCGCGCCACCGCCTCTGTCTCCGGGTGGTACGACTGCACCAGCACGCGGCCGGGATCTTTCCCCCGCCCTGCCCGGCCCGCGACCTGGGTCAGCAGGTGAAAGGTCCGCTCGGCGGCGCGGAAATCGGGCAGCGCCAGCGACGAGTCCGCCAGCACCACGCAGACCAGCGTCCCCCCGGGGCAGTCATGGCCCTTGGCGACCATCTGGGTGCCGACGAGGACGTCGATCTCCCGGCGGGCGAAGGCGGCGAGCAGCTCGGTGAGCCGCTCGTTGTTGCTCGCCGCGTCGCGATCGAGCCGGGCGACCCGCGCGCCGGGAAAGCCCTCGGCGACCTCGGCCTCGACCCGCTCGGTGCCGATCCCCAATTGCAGCAGCGGGCCGCTGCACCTGGGACACGCGTCGGGCAGGTACTGCTGCCGGTTGCAGTAGTGGCACAGCAGCCGCCGCGAGCTCAGGTGGTGGGTGAGGCAGACGTCGCACGCCTCGCACTTGAGGCTCTCGCCGCAGACCTCGCACAGCAGGAAGGTGCTGTGGCCGCGCCGGTTGAGAAACAAGATCACCTGCTGGCCCTTGTCGAGCGTCTGCCCGATCGCCTCCTTGAGCGCGGGCGAGAGCACCGGCGGCTCCTGGTCGTGCTGGCGCGGGCGGGCGACCCGCAGGTCGACGAGGGAGATCGTCGGCATCGGGCGGTCGTCGACCCGGTGGTCGAGTCGTACCGTCTGGTAGCGGCCCTTGCGCGCGTTCTCCAGCGTCTCCAGCGACGGCGTGGCGCTGCCGAGCACCACCAGCGCCGAGGCGCGCTGCCCCCGCACCACCGCGAGGTCCCGCGCCTGGTACTTGAGCTTCTCGTCCTGCTTGAAGCTGGGGTCGTGCTCCTCGTCGACGACGATCACCCCCAGGTCGGCCACCGGGGCCCAGATCGCGCTGCGCACTCCGACGGCAATCTTCACCGCGCCTTTGCGCAGCTGCTGCCAGTCGCGCAGCCGCTCGCGGTCCTTGAGCGCCGAGTGGAGCACCGCGATCTGCGGGCCGAAGCGGCTCTTGAAGCGTCCGACCAGCTGCGGGGTGAGCGCGATCTCCGGGACCAAGACCAGCGCCCCTTTGCCCAGCTCCAGCGCCCGCTCGACCAGCCGCAGGTAGACCTCGGTCTTCCCGCTCGCAGTGACGCCGTGAAGGAGAAACGTCGAGAACCCGCCGGCCTCGAGCGAAGCGGTGAGGGTGGTGACCGCGACCTGCTGCTCCGGGGTGAGCGCCGCCGGCCGCCCCTGCTCGAGCCCGGCGCGCACCGGCGTCACCCGCTCGTGGGACTGCAGCGTCACCAGGCCCTTCTGCGCGAGGAGCTTCAGCGTCGCCTTCGCTCCGGGGATCGCGTGGGCGACCTCCTCCACCAGCGCCCGGCCACCGACCGCGAGCAGGTAGGACAGCGTCGCGTGCTGGGCCGGGGCGCGGGACAGCGAGCCCAGCGGGGCGGCGGGCGCTG
This sequence comes from Archangiaceae bacterium, assembly GCA_043776025.1. Taxonomy (GTDB): domain Bacteria; phylum Myxococcota; class Myxococcia; order Myxococcales; family Myxococcaceae; genus JAYVRT01. Next base: position 3,907 of record JAYVRT010000874.1, read on the forward strand.
CCTCGGCCCACCAGATCAGCTCCGCCTTCGCCTGCTTCTCGTCGGTGTTCTTCGACAGCCCCGGCGGCATCGCGCCGCGCATCGCCTCGCCCAGCGGGTAGCGGTAGTGGGCCGCGGCGAAACGCAGCAGCTCCACCAGGTCGGGGGTCAGCGCCGCTGCCTCTTCCAGCGGGCGCTCGATGCTCTTCAGCCGCTTCGTCACCTCGGCCGACGGCTCAGGCGCCGGCGCGAGGTAGAAGCCCAGCGTCGACTGCCGGCCGAAAGGAACGCGAATCCGCTGCCCGGGGACCAGCTTGCCTTGCAGCGCCTCGGGAACCCGGTAGGTGAACTCGCCCCGCACCGGCCGCCCGACGGCGACGAACGCCCAGGGGCTGTCAGGTGAACCGGACACGGGCAGCGGTGTACTCCAGAGCCCTGACTTCAAGGGCCCGCGATTCGCGCGCGCCATTCGGGCCGTCTAGAATCGAGCGATGCTTCGATTCCTCGCCATCGCCCTGGTCGCTGCGATCACCTTCACCAGCATCCCGGCAGACGCGCGGGGCAAGCAGGCGGGGAAGAGCGCCGGGAAGAAGGGCGGCCACGGCAAGCACCGCAAGCACTGAAAGTCAGCTCCAACCCATCACCAACAGCGTCACTGCGTCGCCCGCCCAGGAGCGGCTCGCGAACGACAGCTGCGGTTGCTTCGCGCCTGAAAGCTCGAGCAGCCTCTCGAAGAAACCCAGCGTCTGGATGCAGGCGGCCTCTTCGGCGCGCTTGCCCATCTGGTAGGCGACCTCGAGGCTCGCTTCGCCGTCGTTGATCTCATTGACCACCAGCGCCGGGAAGTCGAAGAACCCGGTGCGCAGCACGTGGAACTTCATCAGCGTCTCGCGCGGATCTCCCGGCGTCACCAGGTCGGGGTGGATCAGCTGGAGCCCGTCGATCGACGCCCGGCCCCACTGCTGCACCGAAGGGACGTCGCCCCCCGCGACCTCCTTGAGGATCGCCAGCCCGAGGCGCTCGAAGCTCGGCATCGGGTACCACTGCTCGGGGACGATCTTCTGACTCAAGAACTCGAGGTCGTCCGGTGAGAGGCAGGCGGACCAGTTGATGTCCTTGCGAGAACGGAGCATCCGCACGTAGTCGACGAAAAGGGTCCCGCGGACGTGGCGCGCACTCACCGCAGCGATCGAACCCGAACCGGGCGTCGCTTGTCATTGTAAATATCCGCTGACACCAAAAATGGATTGTCCGCCCGCCGCCGGGGTCTACTCTTCCGCCACATGACGATCGAAAAGTTCGAGGACGCCCAGAAGCGGGTCAAGCAGCTCAAGGAGAGCCCGTCGAACGAAGACCTGCTGCAGCTGTACGCCCTCTACAAGCAGGCGACGGCGGGTGACGTCTCGGGCTCGCGTCCGGGGATGATGGACTTCAAGGGCCGCGCGAAGTTCGACGCGTGGACGACGAAGAAGGGCACCTCGAAGGACAAGGCGATGGACGCGTACGTCGCGCTCGTCGATCGGCTCGTCCGCTAGCCAGGGGGCGTAGGTGGTGTCGAGGTAGGCGAGGATGTCGGCCGACTCGAACATCCCGCGGCCGGTGTTCGGGTCGAACAGCCAGGCACCATCTGCTGGCCGCTGCGGGCGACGAACGCCGGTCGGCTCGGCCTCGAACTCGTACAACTCGAGGCGCTTCTCCGGCCGCGGACCCAGGGCTCTGGCGACGTTCAGGCCCCCACCCAGCCGTGCGATGCTGGCGGCCCATGAGGTCGTTACACTCGCAGTTCGGTTCTCAGCGCCCATGAAAGAAGTCACCGTGTACACCACGCAGACCTGCGTTTACTGCCGCCAGGCGGAGCGGTTTCTCACCGCCCGGGGAGTGCCGTTCAAGCAGATCGACGTCACCGGCGACGCTACGATGCGGATGAAGCTGGTGGAGCGCAGCGGGGGCCGCAAGACGGTGCCGCAGATTTTCATCGGGGACCTGAGCGTCGGCGGCTACAGCGACCTCGTCGCCCTCGACCGGGAAAAGCGGCTCGACGCACTGTTGGGTGGGCCCTGATTCTCGCGCTGCTGCTCGCCGCGACGCCCCCGGCCTGTGTCTACCGGGTGACGGCCTCCGCGGGCGCCCAGACGCTGACGATCGAAGCGAAGATTCCAGCCGGCTACGGCGACCACTTGGGCGTCGACAGCCCCGTCGCCGACTACGTCGAGCTGCTGACCGACGCTGGGGTCGCGGGATCAGCGGTGCCCTGCGGCGCCGGCGGTTGCACGGTGCGCTACCGCTTCCGGCTCGGTGACGCGGCCCGAGAGCTCGCCAGCCGGACGTGGGCCTTCGCCGACGGCGAGGGGCTCTACGCGGCCCCTTCTTCGTGGCTGCTGCGGCCGAGCGCGCCGCCGGCCAACGCGCGGTTCCGGCTCGAGGTGAGGACGCCCAAAGGCTGGTCCTTCGTCACCGGGCTTCCGCGCCGCGCCGAGCCCGACACCTGGGAAGGCCCCGTCCGGGCCCTCGAGGACGCGCCGTGGTCCGGCTTCGCGCCTTTCGACCTGAGCACGGTCACGGTGGGCGGCGCGAGCCTGGAGCTGGCGATCGCACCGGGGCCATTGGCGCTGACGCCAGAGCAACTGCGCGCCTGGGTCACCCGGAGCGCGTCGCTGGTGAGCACCTTCTACGGGCGCTTCCCCGTCTCCCACGTCGCGATCCTCGTGCTGCCAGGCGACGGCGACGGCGTCGGCTTCGGCACCGCGATGGGCAACGGCGGCGCGGCGGTGCTCGTCTGGGTCGGCGCCCGAGCGGACCCGGCGGCGCTGGCGCAGGACTGGGTGCTCCCGCACGAGCTGACCCACTTCGCGTTTCCCAGCCTGCCGCGGGAGAACACCTGGCTCGAGGAGGGCCTGGCGACCTACGTCGAGCCGCTGGTGCGCGCGCGGGTGGGGGAAATCTCCGTCGACGACTACTGGCGGACGTTGATCGCCAAGCTGCCGCTGGGACTGCCGGCGAAGGGCGATCGCGGCCTCGACGCGACGCCGACCTGGGGCCGGACCTACTGGGGCGGCGCGCTGTTCTGCCTCGTCGCCGACGTGGAGATCCGTCAGAAGACGGGCAACCGCCAGAGCCTCGACACCGCGCTCAAGGCGGTGATCGCCGGCGGAGGCACCCAGGAGGTGAAGTGGGAACTGCAGCCGACGCTGAAGCTCGCCGACGCTTCGCTGGGGCAATCGATTCTGGTGCCGCTCCATGCGCGCCTCGGGGCGGCGCCGGGCGAGGTCGACCTGGCCGCGCTCTTCAAGCGGCTGGGGGTCGCCGTCGTCAAGGGGAAGGTGGTGTACGACGACCGCGCCCCGCAGGCCGCGATTCGCAGGGCCATGACCGGGCGCATTCCATGAGACGATGGGCGTCATGGGCTTGAAGCTCACCTACGTCGACCGCTCCCGGCTGTGGGCGGACCTCGTGAACACCGACGGAGATCGGGTCTTCATCGCCACCGACGAGCCGTACGTGGTGGGCGCCCACGTGGCGGTGGTGGTCGGCGCGCCGGAGTTCGCCGCCCCGCTGCAGTTGAGCGCGGTGATTCAGAGCCTGCGGCCGCCCAGCGGAGCGCTCGCCGCCGGAGTGGTGGTGAAGATCGACCCCGGCTCGGTGGAGCGCTGCCGGGCGGCGATCGGCGCGGCGCCGGCCGAGCCGGTGCGGGTCGCCGGGCGCAAGGAGCCGCGCGCCGACTGCAGCCTCGCCGCGCGCATCACCAGCCCGCGGACGATCGAGCACTGCGTCGCGAAGAGCCTCTCCCCCAGCGGCTTCACCCTCACCGGAGCGACCCTGTCGGTCGAGGAGCAGAAGGTGACGGTGGTGGTCACCCTCCCCGACGGCCACCCGGTGGAGATCCAGTCGCAGGTGCTCTGGGTCCGGCCGGAGCTCGGCCTCGCCGGGTTCCGCATCACCGGGCTCAGCGCCGACGCCTCGAACCGAATCAACGAGGCCGTCGCGGCGATGAGCACCAGCAACAAGGAGCGCATCGCGCAGACCGGAATCACCATCGTCGTCGCCGACGACGATCCGTCGATCCTCGACTTCGCCTTCCGGGCAATCTCCAAGTCGGGGCACCGGGTGCTGCGTGCGGATCGCGGGGACAGTGCGCTGGCGCTGGTGCGCGAAGAGAAGCCGCGGCTGGTGTTCCTCGACGTGCTGATGCCGGGGCTCGACGGCCTCGAGGTGTGCAAGGCGATCCGCGCCGACGACGCGCTCTCGCGCACCCCGGTGGTGCTGCTGTCAGCGATGGGCGAGTCGCGGCTGGCGGACGCGGTGCAGCTCGCCGGCGCCAACGACTACCTCACCAAGCCGATGCGCCTCGAGGCGTTGCGCGCGCTGGTCGTGAAGTACGTCGGCTGACCGTCCGAAGCAGCGTTTGCGATCCGTTCGCGGTGTTCAGCGCGACCCGGTGACTAGAAGCAGTCGTTCGGATCTGCCGATGGCGTGATGCGAATCACCGCGTTCGCGTTGCTCAGGGCGACGTAGAGGTCTCCACCTGGGCCGAAGGCGAGCCCCCGCGGCTGGCCGAAGCCCGAGGCCACCAGCGAGACGAGCGGATCCGCGGCCGTGGGGTCGCGGGTGTCGACCGAGTAGATGCTCCCGTTGCCATCGTCGCTGACGAGGAGGCAGCCGTTGGGAGCGATCAGCCCAGTGGCGGTTGGCCTGGGCTCGAGCACGGCGTCCCACAGATTGTTGAAGGTGCGCAGCGGCACGGCCGGGTCGTTGGTGCCTCGAATGCAGTCTCCGCAGGCCGGACGACCGCCTCCGACGGCGGCGGAGTTGAACAGCACCGCGCCCGCGGCGGCGTCGACGAAGCGCACGCCCCGCAGCCGGTTCTGGCCGATCGTCACGTCCGGGAAATAGAAGGCAAGGTCCCGCAGGTTACGGGTCCCGGGCCCGCCGAGATCCTTGACCGCCAGCCCCTCCTGCTCGTGATCCACCGGCCCGGGCGAGGCCATGTCGAAGAGTCCTTCGTTCGCCACGGTGGTCTTGGGGAACGCCGGGCCGAGCGCGAGTGAGAAGCGGAAGACCTGGCTCATGATGCCCCCGGCCCCGCCGTTCTGCCCGACGAAGACGGTGTCGTCGTGGCCTTCGCTCAGAGCGAGCGCGCCGGGGCAGCCCCCAACGTTGAATGAGAGGCGGGGGCAGGAGAGCGCCGCCGCCGCCAACAGGTTACCGGCCGCGCCGTTCACCTTCGCCGCGATAACCACCGCCTGCGAGGGAGTCGCGGAGACAGTCGCCGCGACGTTCGCGTTCGGGGTCGCCGCCGCTCCCGCGGGGCTGCCGACGCTGCACCCGGTGGCGCTGTTGACGCAGGCCGCGAGAGCGTTCGCCACCACCGCCGGGGTCAGGGAGGCGACGTTGACGCAGGTGCTCGTCGCGGGGCACGGATCGACGGAGTTGACCTCGTAGGTCGTCCCCGCAATCGTCACCCGGTCTCCGTCGAGCGCCGCGCCGACGTTCACCACCAACTTCGCGGCCGCCGGCCCGACCAGCGCCAGGCCCGCGGCGCTCGCGCCACCTCCCGGCAGGGTGACGTAGTTGGTGACCGCGGGCGTCGCCGCGGCTGAAATCGATACCAGTTCCCGGCGACCGTTCATCTCGGTCGCCCAGAGCCGACCGGTCGCGTCCAGCCGCAGCACCGAGGGCGCGAAGGTTCCGCCGACCGCGGCCGCGAGCGTCGCGTTGGTCACGTAGACGCTGGCGAAGAGCGAGCCTGAGACCACCTTGAGGATGTTGTTGTTGCCGGTGTTGGCGATGAAGAGATCGCCGTTGGCCGCGACCGCGAGGCCCTCGGGCCCGTTGATCACGTTCCCGCCCAGATCCCGCGCGACCAGCGTCGCGATCCGGCCGCCGAAGGTGCCGAAGTTCACCCGCAGCACCAACTGGGTCGACGTGGCCCGGTTGCCCGCGGCGTCGATCGCCAGCGCCGAGAGGTTCACGTCCTCGAAGAAGTTGGTGTTGGGCACCGAGAAGGCGAAGTACTGGTTGTAGGGGAGCGCCGCGTTCGCGGGGATCAACACGTTGCGGGCGCGTAGGGTGCCGGTGCCACCGGCGGTCGAGAAGAAGGCGGTGTACGCGACCTCCGAGAGCGACTTGTTGTCGTTGGCGACCACGGTGAACTCAATGAAGTCACCTGGCTGAACGGTGCAGGTGGCCGGGGTCCCGCTGAACGCGCAGGGCTGGCCGTTGCGCCGGACCTGGGCCTGGGGGATGTCGACGGTGGGTGGGGTGTTGTCGAAGGAGAGCACGGTGACGAAGACGGTGCCCTTCACCGGCGGCGTCAGCGCCTTGTACTCGGCGTCGATCCCGTAGGTGCCCTCGGCGGTGAAGCGGTAGGTGGCCTGGAAGGCGCCGTTGAAGCAGGCCGCCGAGGTCGCGGTCACCAGGGTGCCGGTCGCGCTCTTCGCGGTGAACGTCACGTCGGCCTGGGTCGCCGCGGAACAGAGGATCGAGTTACCGAAGGCGTCGCGAACGCGCGCGAACACCTGCATGTCGGTGGCGGGACCGAGCAGGGTGGTCGAGGCGATCACGTCGATCACCGCGGCAGGGGCGACCCCGACGTTCAGCTGGAGCGAGCCCTTGAGCCCCGCTCCGGCGATGTAGAAGCTCAGCGCGTAGCTGCCCGCGCTCACCAACCGCGCGACCGTGCCGCTGCCGGTGATCCCGTCGTCGAGGAGGATCGCCCCCGGGGCGTTGGTGAAGACCTGCACCGGGCCAGTGGTGACGTTGCCGTAGGCGTCTTGAACCTCGTACAGGTACTGCACGTCGGTGCCAGCCGCGACCGTCGCGGTGGTGCCCGTGGGCGAGAATGAGAGCTTGGAGAACTTCACCGCCGGCGCGGCCCGGACAGTCACCTGCGCCACTGCCGAGGCGGTCCCCGAGGTCGCCTTGAGGGTGAAGGCGCCTCCGCTGGCCGCAACCCCGCTCAGGTCATACGCGACGAACTGCTGCGACTGGGGGAGCACTCCTTGAGGCTTCATCGTCCCTCCGACGTTCACCATCGGCGCCAGCGCCGGCGTGACCTCGAAGACCACTCCCGGGTCGGCGAAGTCCCTGCCGTACTGGTCGAGCATCGTGACGTCGAGGGCGACCTGCTCTCCCGCGCGGACCTCTCGCTGACGAGGCGTCAGCACCAGCTTCACCGCGTGCGGCGGTTGGCTGTCGATCGACACCGTCGTCGCCCCGCTGACGTTGCCTGCCGCGTCGGTGGCGGTGAGGCTCAAGGTGTTGGTGGTCGAGGGCTTGAGGTCCACCTGGAAGCGGAAGCGCGCGGTGAACTGGTCGGCGGTCGTCTGCTGGTCGCCGCTGGGCCCGCTCAGCTTCACCGTCGAAGCGTACTCGGCGCTCCCGGTGAGCCAGACCTTCGCGTCCCCGGTCGGGCTGGTCGGGGGGTCGACGTTGGGTGGCGGCGGGGGCGTGGTGTCCTTCTGATTGCAGCCAAAGAAGGTCAGCGCAGCCAGGGCAAACAGGATCCGTCGATTCATTGATGCGACTCCTCGTTGAACAGGTTGAAGGCGTAGGAAACGGTGCCGGAGAACGCGTTGAAGCTCGCGAGCCCGGACTGGAGCGGAGCCGGCAGCGGCAGCGCCCCGGTGAGGAAGTCCGCCGAGACCGCGAGCTCTCCCGGACCCAGCCGCAGGCGATAGGAAGCGCCGAGGTCGGCGACGCCTCCGATGTTCAGCGTGGTCTGGGAGGTGCTGAAGAGGATGAGCTGGCTTCGTGTCACCCAGACGCCTCCACCCACACCCACCCGGAAGGTGCTTCGGCCAGACCGAACGATGTCGAAGGTCACCCCGAGCGAGATCGGGAAGAGCCGGACGTTCTCGATGACCGCGGGGTCGTAGCCGCGGGTGGCGAGCAGCTGCGGGTGCCGATTCGACAGCTCGGCCCAGCCGGCAAAGAGCGCGAGGCGAAGGCGAGCGGAGATTGGAGTCAGCTTCAGGGAGACGTCGAGGCCCACCTGCGGACCCGCGCCGAGCTTCGCGACGAGGACTCCCCCGCGAACGCCGACCTCGAGCCCTGCTCCTGCGTGGGGAGGCTCGGTGGCGGCGTCAGCCTCCACGACGGGCGGGGCGCTCGGAGCCGGTTCGGACGACGGGGCAGCCGGGACGACCGTCGCGCTCACGGGCGCAGCCGCAGCGGCGACCCGGGCTGGCCGCGGCGGAGGCGGAGGCTTCTTGTGAACGAGCGGAGCGACCTCGTCGTCGCTGGCAGCGGCGACGGCGGGCTCGATCGCCTTCGGCGCGCTCCAGGGTCCGTCGCGCCCGTTGGCGTCGATCGTGCGGACGCGCCAGAAGTAGCTGCCAGGCGGGACCTTCTCCCATTTGAACGAAGTCACCTTGGCGCGCTGCTGAAGAACGACCCGCTTGAACCCCGCGTCGCTGGAGACCTGCAGCTCGTATTGGGCGGCAGCCGCGACCTCTTTCCAGCGCAGCACGACCTGCGCCTGAACTGGAGCAGCCCAGGTGAAGAGAATGAAGAGCGCGAAGACACCCACCGGGCCCAGGCGACGGCCACTGCTTCGATTCTGTGAGGTCACCAGAGGATTCGCCTCGAGGACAAGAGCATCGTCCCTTCAATCACCACCGGCCGCAGTAGAGAGCCGCAGGACCGATGGGCGGCTGCGGAAATTTGCCGCGGCTACGTTCAGCTGTACGGATCCGGCCCAGCGGCCGTTCTGGAGCAGCCACCCCAAGGCCTCAAGCGCCCCGGTGACATCCGGCAATGACGGGCACGCCCGGGGGCCCGACTCTCTGAGGGGTCCGCGCAGTCGACCCGCCTGTGACCGTTCTTGTCGATTCGTCGACGCAGTCCTTCTCCGTCGGACTCGCTCGGGAATCAGGCCCCCGCGGCGCGGGGGTCGCACCCGGTCAGGTTGGGGGCAGTGCAGGCAGCCCTTCCCGACGGGCGAGGGCTGACAGGAGGTCGATCGCGCCGCTCAGCTCTGAAGGCGGGGCGCCGACACGCCCGGCTCAGTTGATGATTCCGCAGACGTTCGGCCGGCCGCTGCCGCCGCACGTCAGCGGAGGCGTGCAGCTTCCGCAGCTCAAGACCCCGCCGCAGCCATCGCCGAGCTGACCGCAGTTGGCCCCGGCGCTGGCGCAGGTGCCAGGCGTGCACGGAGGCACCCCGCACTTGCCGGGGACGCCCGCGCCGCCGCAGCTCTGGCCG
>JAYVRT010000875.1:0-3715 GCA_043776025.1 Archangiaceae bacterium
CCCGCCCGCATCTTGGCGTAGAAATCCGGTCGCTCCTGCGCCGATGGCCAGGTACTCGCCGCCCGTCCAGTACGCCGCGTTGTGGCGCGAGTGAAACCCCGGCCGCGCGTAGTTCGAGACCTCGTAGCGGCGGTAGCCCTGCGCCCCATACGCGCGCTCGACCTCGCGCTGCATGCCCGTCACCACCTCGTCGTCGGGCAACACCACCTCGCCCCGCGCCAACTGCTTCGCCAACGGCACTTCCTCGGCGAGCGATTCCTTGTCGAGCGTCAGCGCATAGGCCGACAGGTGCTCCGGCTGCAGCGCCGCGGCGGCGCGGGCGTCGGCGACCGCCTCTTCCAGGCTCTGGCCCTGCACCCCGTAGATGAAGTCGAGGCTCAGGTTGTCGAAGCCGGCGCGGCGCGCCTTGTCGAATGCGGCGACCGCGAGCGGTCCGTCGTGCGCCCGGCCGAGCGCGTGGAGAATGCGCGGGGCGAAGGACTGGACGCCAATCGACAGCCGGTTGACGCCGGCGGAGCGGTACGCGGCGAAGCGTTCGGCGTCGGCGGCGCCGGGGTTGGCCTCCAGACTCACCTCCGCGCCCGGGGCAATCGACAGCCGGGCGGCGAGCGCGTCGAGCACCTGCCCGACCAGCTCGGCGCGCCACAACGACGGGGTCCCGCCGCCGAAGAAGATCGAGTCGACCCGCTGCCCTGTCAGGCCCTCGGTGCGCCGCGCAAGCTCGCGCAGCAGCGCCTGGGTGTAGCGGTCCTCGGGGATGGTCTGCGGCGCGGTGGTCGAGGCGAAGTCGCAGTACGGGCACTTCGACAGGCACCAGGGGAAGTGGACGTAGACCCCGAACTGCGCGGCGCGAATGCCGGTGAAAAGGTCGAGCGGGGCGTCGGGATGGGCTTCGGGCGGCAAAAGGTGTAGGGGTGTTGGCATGAGTGAAACGCAAGCGCCAGTGACGACGACCAAGCTGCGGTGGGCCCGCGCGCAGCGGTTCCGGCTCACCGGCAAGGGCGCCGACGGCCTGAAGGCCTGGCGCGCCGCGATGGAGAAGGTGCAGGGCGCCGACGGACGCACCGCCTTCGACGCGGTGCGGGTGGCCTGGGCGAAAGACTTCGCGGTCGAGCCGGAAGACGGGCTGCTGGTCTCCGAGCTGTCGGGCGCGCCGCTGCGCCTCGAAGACCTGCTCAAGTCGCTGGAAGACACGGGGACCTCGCGGGACCAGGTGAAGGGCGGACTCGAGCGGCTGCACACCGCGGGTCTGGTCGAGCCGGTCGCGGCGACGACGATCTAAACGAAGCAGCCGGTTCGGTTTGGACCGAGCTACTTTGCCTTCAGCTGGGCCTCGAGCCGGGCGACCTTCGCCTTGAGCGAGGCCGCGGCTTCGATGGCCATCTCCGCGGTGCCGAGCTTCTTCTTCAGCGCCGCCAGATCCGCCCTCAGCTTCTCGACCTCGGCGCCGCCGCCACCTGCCGCCAGCGCCGCGGGAGCCGCCGCCTTCGGAGGAGCGGCCTTGAGCGCCGCGAGCTCCTTCTCGACGTTCGCCTTCGCCGCCTGAGTGGCGTGGAGTTGATCGCTGACCGCCTTGAGCTTCGCGTCGGCGGCCGAGCCGGCGCCGGCCGACTTGGCGTACTGGGACGCCTTCGCCTCCGCCGCCTGGACCCGCGACTCCACCTCGGCGAGCGCTGCCTGGTGCTGCGCGGTGAGCTCTGCCACCGCCGCCTGCTGCTGCTCCTGCGCCGCCGCGACCGCCGCCTGGGCCTCGGCCACCGCCGCTTCCGCCGCCTCGCGCCGGGCGTCGGCCTCGCCGGCCTGCGCCTCCCAGAGGTTGATCTTCGCCTCCGCGGCCTCGCGCAGCTCCTTCTCCTTGCGAAGCGCGGCGCCAGAATCCATCGCCCGCTGGTTGGCCTGGTTGAGCTCGAGCCGGATCTTCTTCACCGCCGCGGTCTCGACATCGGCGCGGACCTTGACCAGCTCGGCGTCGTTCCTCGCCACCTGCGCCCGCAGCTGCTCGAGCTCGATGTTCATCCCCGCGAGGCTCTCGCGGGTCTGGTTGAGCTGGCCATCGAGCTCGGCGGCACGGCCCAGCGCGTCGGACTTCTCCATTTCCGAGGTGGCGGCGTCGGTCTCGAGCCGGGTGACGTCGCGGGTGAGCGCGTCGATCTTCGCCGCGTCGGCGGCGGTCTTCTCTTCGAGCTCGGCGACCCGCGCCTGCGCCTGGTCGAGCGAGCTCTGCGACCACTCGCCCTCGCCCTCGAGCGCGGTGATCTTTCCGAGGGCATCGGCGAGCTTCTCCGCGTTCTCCGAGGCGAGGCGGGTCTGGGTGTCGAGATCTTCCCGCAGCGGAGTGATCTCGTTGATCGCGACGTCGCGGGCCTCGTTGGCGCCGAGCACTTCCTGGCGCAGCGTCTCCAGCTCGAGCTGCGCCGCCTCGAGTTCCTGGGAGACCGCGGTGTGCTGCTCGGTGGTGGCCTCGAGCGAGCCCTGGGCCTCGGAGGCTTTCTCGCCGAGCTCGGCGACACGGTCCTGCGCGATCGACAGCGCCTCCTTGGCGCCGATCAGCTCGTCGGCGAGGCCTTCGCGCGACTTCCGTTCGACGTTGACCTCTTCCTTCGCGGCGGTGAACTGGGACTCGACCTCGGCGAGGGCCTGGCTCAAGTCCTTCCGCTCGACGTCGAGCTCAGCCAGCTGCGCCACCAGCGCGTCCATCTTCTTCTCCGCGTCGTCGGCGCGGATGGTGTCCTTCTCCAGCATCTCCTTCAGGTGCTGAAGCTGTTGGGGGTACTCGTTGCCCCGCGCCGCTTCGATCAGCGCGGCCTCGAGGTCGGTCTTCAGCTTCGCGGCGAGCGCGCGCAAGGTGACCGCTTCCTCGTCGACCGCCTTGTAGAGCGATCGGCCGCGGGCAAGCGTCTCTTCCTTCTGCTTGAGGATCGCGCGGAAGGTCTTGAGCTTCTCTTCCGGGTCGGCGCCGGAGGCGAGGCGCGGCTCGGGCGGCTCCTGAAACGGGTCTCCCGCTGGGGGCCGAACCACCGAAGGAGGCAGCCCCGCCACCGGCGGCGCCGTGGAGGGAGCGGTCGGGCTGGTCGCTGGCACGGCGCGGTTGATTCCCGATTTGCCGGTGACGCCGGGCTGCGCGGTGGGGGCGACGCTCGGAAACTGGCCGGTGGCCGAGGTCCGCTTCGGCGGCAGCGGCGGAGGGGCACCTGGCGCGCCCGGGGCGCTTGGCCGTTGGGATGCGGTCGCGTTCCCCTTCGCGGGCGTGGCTCGGCTGACCGCGGGCTTCGGAGCGGGTGGAGCCGGCGCCCCGAGAGGCTCGTCTCCATCGTCGAGGCTTTCGCGAAGCTCGAACAGCGGGTCTTCGTCTGGCTGGCCGGCCATGGAGTTTCTGAAGGCCAGCCTAGCGGGTCTGTGAGGACGATCCAGCCTGTCGCCGTTAGGATGTGGCGCAATGCCCATCACCTTCGAACTCGACAACGGCCTGCGGGTAGTGGCCCAGCCACGGGACACCGCCCGGGTGGCCGCGTTTCAGGTCTGGGTCAACGCCGGCAGCGCCGACGAGGGCCCTGACGAGGTCGGCCTCGCGCACCTGCACGAACACCTGCTGTTCAAGGGGACGGCGCGCCGCGGCCCGGGGGAAATCGCCCGCAGCGTCGAGGCGCACGGGGGAGAGATCAACGCCTGGACCAGCTACGACCAGACCGTCTACCACGTGGTGATGGCGAGCCGA
>JAYVRT010000876.1:0-3714 GCA_043776025.1 Archangiaceae bacterium
GAAGATGTTGATGATCAGCGAGCCGAGGTCGAACGGCCGCGTCGGATCCGGCACCGGGAAGCTGTGCTGGCCCAGCGGGTTCATCATCGGGAAGATCGCTCCGACCGTGCCCCCGACCTTCTCGCTGTGGCGCAGCAGACGCATCGGCGGGTTCAGCCGAGGCACCCCGAAGCCGTCGTTGGCGTTGGCCACCGACTGGAGCACGTCGACGTCCTCGAGGACGTTGCGGCCATTTCCATCCTGGTGCCGGCCGGTGCGCTCCACGCCCTCGACGAAGCCGGTGTCGATCAACACCTGCTGGTCCGTCTTCCCGTAGCGCGGGTCGGTGTTGAGGAAGTCCAGGTGCCCCGCGGCCCGCAGCAGCGCCGTCGCGGTGGCGATCGGAACTCCCGGGTCTCCCGTCATCGGGATCATCAGCGAACGGGTCGCCACCGAGGTGCCATCGCCGTAGGTCAGCATCCGGTTCTGCTCGTAGAACGGGGCGAAGTTCGCCGGGTCGGCCGGCTCGAGCGCGACCTGGGCGAGGGTGATCAGCCGCCGCAGCTCGGGCGAGCCCCGCCTCAGGCCAAAGCCGTCGCCGAGCGCCAACAGCGGCGCGCCGACCCGGTGGACGATTCCCTGGAAGGTCTGCTCCGAATCGAAGTGATCCACCGTCACCGTCGGCGTCGCGCCGGCGATTTCACAGCCCTCGCCCTTGCGCGTCGGCAGCTCGGTGTCGAAGAACTCGACCTTCAGCGGATCGCCGTTGTCCGAGCCGACCGCGACCCGCAGGTGCCCGTTCGGCTGCACCCGGCCGCAGCGGTACTGCTGGGTCTTCAAGTTCGTCACCACCGCGATCGATCCCGGCTTGAGCGCCGCCGGCAGGCTCGCCACCCGGGTCTCCTTCGCCTTGGTCAGGTCCGGCACCATCTGGAACAGCGCCGGCTTCCCCTGGTCGTCGGGGTGCACCAGCATCAGCGGCGCGAGCATTCGCAGCACCAGCGGCGCCTTCACCTGGCCCAGGTCCGAGCGGATCCCGATCTCCGAAAGGTAGCCGCCGGGCAGAATCGGCGCGATCGCGTCGACGTCCGGCTCGATGCCGCCGACGAGGCTGGAGAGGATGCCGCCGAGCGAGGCGCCGGAGACGTAGATCGGCACGTCCGGCCCGCCGAGGTCGACCTGGCCGTCGCCATCGAAGTCGCCGGCGAGGTCCGGCTTCCCGTCGCGGTTGACGTCGAAGGCCCAGTGCCGCTTGCCGTCGAACGAGCGCAGCACCCGCACCAACTGCATCAGGTCGATCGCCGTCTGCCGCACGACGTCGCGGGTGTGGACCACGTAGCCGGTGAAGTAGTCGGCCCCCGAATCGGGGACGCCGTCGCCGTTCTGGTCGATCGCCCGGCCCTTGAAGATCGACGCCAGCAGCGGCTCGAGGCCGTACGGCTTGACCAGCTCGCTCGCCAGCAGCTTCTCGGTGTCGTCGAGCCCCAGCCCGTGGCTCACCGCGTCCATCCCCACCGTCGCAAGGCCAAAGCGGGCGAAGGGGCCCATCGCGATCAACGAGTCGAGCTTCGAGCCGCTGTGGCCGTGCATGAAGATCACCACCGGCGCGGGCCCTTTTCGGAACTTCGGCACCGAGAGGAAGATCTGCGCCGTCTCACCGCGCGTGGTCGCCGTCCCCTCGGCGGCGTTGAGCTTGAACGTCTGGTCGTAGAGCGGCAGGAGCTTCCCTTCGGAGTCCGCGCGGGGGAAGAACTGCGGGCTGATGATCGCTGGCGCGGCGTAGAAGTCGACGAACTTGAGGTAGGCGGTCAGCGCGTCCTTCGTCCCCTGACTCTGGGTGCCGCCGTAGAGCTCGAAGAGCTTGGTGCCGAAGTCGAGGAACTGATCGCCAGGCAGGATCTTCGAGTTCGAGGTCGCCGTCATCCGGCGGCGGCAGTCGTCGAGGTTGGTGATCTCCGCCGGATATTGGTTGGAAAGAAACTTCAGGTTCCCCAGGCCGTACAGCCCGTCGCGCACCGCCTTGTAGTCTGTCGTCACCGACTGAGTGGTGAAGGTCCAGGTGAAGGCGACGTCGGCGAGCCCCAGGTTGCTCATCGCCAGGCACTGTGGCAGCGCCTTGAGCGCCTTGCTTTGCTCGGCGTGGTTGATCGCCGCGAACGGCGAGCGCACCGGCTTGCCGTCGAGGCCGACGAGGCGGTTGGTCAGCACCACCGCGTACGTCGTCTCCTCGCGCATCGGGTACAGCGGCTTGGCGATCAGCGTGTTGGTCTCTTTTTCGTAGAAGCCGATGACGTCGAACGGCCCGGTCTTCCCCGGCAGGGTGTTGGGGTGGTCGAGGACCCCGTCCATGTCGGTGTCTTCGCCCGGGTCGAGGACGCCGTTGTGGTTGAGGTCCTCTTCCTCCTGCTCGAAGAGCAGCTGCTCCAGTGAGTGGTGCGGCTCGTCGGGGTAGTAGTCGCGCTCGTCGGCGACGAGCGGGAAGTGGCCCTGGCCCAGGTCGAGCGGCACCGGCTTACAGAAGTCTGGGGAGCCCTCGGTGACGTCGATGACGTAGATCGCGTCGTCGGCGAAGTCGCCGGGGGCCTGGTGACGGGCGACGATGTTCTCCAAGTCCAGCGGCGCGGCGAAGGAAACGGTGATCGGCGCGAGCGTGCCCCAGCCCCCGACGCCGTCGAGCTCGGCGCGGGTGCGCTTCTCCCAGGTCGTCGGCGCCACCTCGATCGCGGCGTTGATCCGCCGGTGCGTCGGAGAGCTGGCCGAGAAGCGGGTCGCGAAGTCGTTGGGGAGCGGGATCTCCGGCAGCGGCTTGTTGAAGACGTCGAAGTTGACCTGGGGACCGGAGCCCTCCGGGGTCTCGCGCAACCCCTGGGGCGGCGGGGCACAGGCAAGCACCAGACAGGCAGGCAGCAGCAGCAATCTCATAGGGGCTTGGTAGGCGAACCAGGGGGTAGCGCGCAACCCGCAGCGCGCATTGCCAGTCGCTTTGGCGATCGTGGATAGAGCGTGCAGCGCCTGCATCGCGCATTGAAGCTGACCGCGGCAGGCGTTGTATTAGGGTCCGCGCTCTTCGATGAGGGCTCCCCAGCCGGGCATTTCGAGCGAGATCGCCGCCGGCGTCGGTCGCGCCCTTCAGGAGCGAAGAACTTCTCACCAGATGCTCGATGAAGAGATAGGCAGGAGGCGGGCGCTCTCACTGCTCGAACAACCGGAGATCCACGTGACCGAGGTGTCGTACCGGCTGAGCTTCTCTGAACCCGGCGCGTTCTTTCGCGCCTTCCCTCACTGGACCGGCAAGACCCCGGCCGCCTCTGGGCGACGGGGGCAGACGTGAAGGCCTTCTTCGTCGCTTCGGTGGTGTCGCTCGCGGGAGCGGCGTGGGCGCAAGATCCCGAGGCGCCGATGGTGACCGAGGGGGTCGATGCGGGCGCCGCGGCAGAGCCGGTGGACGCGGGGACGCAGGCCGTGGCGATCGCCGCTGCGCCGATCGACGCCGGGGTCCCCGCCCCGAGCCACCTGGAGTCAAAGATCGACGCGTCGGTGCGCCTGAGCCAGACGGGCATGGGCCGCTTCCCGCTCGACAACCTCAACACCAGCGCGGCCCTGTCGGGCTTCGAGACCCGGCTCCGGCTGGCCCCGGAGATTCACTACAAGGGCTTCGGGCTCGTCGTCGAGCTCGACGCCGCCTCGGGGACGGTGGTCGGCGGCGAGCACCGGCTCAACCGCGCGCCAGGCGCC
>JAYVRT010000877.1:0-13065 GCA_043776025.1 Archangiaceae bacterium
CAAGTGCAGGTCCCGCCCGGCCGACATCGATCCCAACCACGACGGTGCGTTCTCCGAGGATCAGGGCAAGGCGCGTCACGCAGGCAAGCCCTCCCTGGCAGCTGCGTGGATCCGCGACCCCTGCGACCTTGAGCTGTCGAATCCCTGACGCCTCACTGATCAGCGGTTGGACGCCCTCGTTTTCCAGCAGCGCCTGGGCGCGGCCCGTCAGCGTCGCGACGTATTGGTCCACCGAAGGCCGCCGGCTGGTCGCCAAGACCGCGATCGATCTCGGCGAAGTCGCCGGCGTTTGAAGGAGCAACGCAGCCGTGAGCAGCGACAACATTCCTCAGACACTACCAAGTGTCACCGAAGCTGCGCGTCGAGATCATCGAACCGCTGAGCAACGCCTCTGCGGTCCTCCGCGCCCTTGGCGGCTGCCAGCGACCGCTCGGCCGCATCGAGAAGCTGATGCAACACCCGGTCGGGCTCTCCGCGACTCCTGTCGCGTTCAGCGAGGCGATTGGTCAGGCGACCCAGGCGCGCGGTCAGGGCCTCTCGGGTGGGAACCGATGGACGGGGCCGAACCAGCCCAGTACCCGCGTCGACTGGCAGCAGAGGCGCCATCGCGACGTCGACCTCGGCGCCGGCGTCAACGATCGCCGTGGGCGCGGGTGTCGCGCCCGAATCCAGTGGCGGCTGGAGGGCAGCGACACCGGCGTCGATCGCCGCGACGGGTTCCTCGATTCGCGTCTTCGACGCTCTGGCTGGCAGGAAAGCGATCGCCAGCGCCCCTCCGACGACGAGCACCGAAATCGCGATCGCCGGACCCAGGAAGCTCCTCGGAGCGGGATCGATCAGGGTCTGGCCCTCCCGCGCGGCCACCCTCACCGTCCGGCCCGAGTCCGCTTGCGCCGTGGAGCCCGCACCCAGCGCCGCCAGGACTGCGGCCACCTCTTCCCGTGCGGCGCGCGCGTCACGGGGACGGTCTTCTGGCTTCTTGCTGACCAGATGGAGCACCAGGCGGTCGACGATCTGCGGAACCCGCCGGTTGACCTCGGAAGGCGGTCTTGGCAACCGATCGACGTGCGCAAACATGACCTCGAGCGCAGAGTTGGCGCGGAAGATCCGCTGACCGGTGAGAAGCTCAAACAGCACACACCCCAGCGCGTAGAGATCGGTGGCTCCGCTGATCGGTTTCGCCTGCGCCTGCTCCGGAGCCATGTAGTCCGGGGTCCCGATCAACGAGTCCTTTCCAGTTTTGGGCGTGCTGTGACCGCGGTCGACCGAGAGTTTAGCGATGCCGAAATCGAGCAACTTCACGTACGGCTGACCGCGACCATTATCGACGAGGAAGAGGTTCGACGGCTTGATGTCGCGGTGAATCACGCCCTGTCGATGGGCGGCCTCGAGCGCATCGAGGACCTCGTCGACCCACCGCAGCGCCTGAGCGGCGGGGATTGGCCCACGGGCCTTGATGACCTCGTCAAAGGGCATTCCTTCGAGCAGCTCCATGACGAAGTACTGCTGTCCGCCGGGGAGTTGGCCGAACCCAAAGATGTCGACGATTCCCCGGTGCCGGATCGCGTTGACGGCCCGCGCCTCGGCAAGAAAGCGGTCGACCGCCTCTTGCTGGAGGGAAGCCTCTTCGGTCAGCACCTTCACCGCGACGCGCTTGCCGATCAGCGGGTGAAGTCCTTCGTAGACGATCCCCATCCCACCGCGCCCAATCACCGCGATCACCTTGTACTCCCCGACTGAGGTCCCCCTGAGGTCGGTGGTTGACGCGCGTTCTGCCAAGGCCGCTGCACCATACCTTCAGAACACGGCTTGCCAAGTCTGGCCGGGGGCGGCCGGTTTGCCCCGCGGCGGTGCCTTCGGCTGCGGCGCTGCGCCCGTGCCGCGTCCTGAAAGCCCAGGTGTCGGTGGGTGACCGTGTCGAGCCTGGCCCTGGCGGCGATGGTTGGGTGTTGGCCCGCAGCGAGCTCTGGCGGTGGCGGTTCCGCAGACGCTGGACTTGTACGTCAGGGCGCCTTCGGGGCGACCGGCCGCGGGTAGACGAGGCACGCCTCGGCGAACACCACCTGCTCGGCGGTCTGCCAATTCGTCGCCACCGCGCGGGTCGCGTCGCGCATCGGCGTCGCGAAGCTCGGCAGGAAGCAGACGTCGGGCGCCTCGGGGAAGCGCTTCTTCACCAGGCCGAGCCCCTTCTGCAGCGTCATCAGGTCGAGCTTGCCCCCGCGCACCGGCACCGTCGGCCCCTTGGGATCTCCTCCTGAGAGCTTGCCCATGTTCGTCTGCAGCTCGAAGCCGTCGGCGCGCTGAACGATGCGCAGCTTGCCGGGAATCGTCTCGTCGACCCAGGCGGAGAAGGACGGCTCGTCGCGCAGCCGCACCGGCCAGCTGAGCGCAGGGACGTCGGGCGACTGCAGCCACACCTTCGCCTTCGCGTCATCGAGCAACGCCAACAGCGGCTGCACCTGGGCGAGGTAGGTGTCCTCGTCGAACGCGAGCACCACCCGGCTCTGCGCGTTGAGCTTCGTCTTCAGGCTCTGGGCCGTCACCACCTCGGCGCCCAGCTTCCACGTCAGCCCCGCGACCTCGAGGCGGGTCATGCCTTCCGGCGCGGGCTCTCCGCTGAAGGTGAACGGCTTGACCGTGAACAGCGCCTCGCGATCGTCCCCCGCGTCAATCAGCACCCCGCGCTCGGCGACCAACGGCTCGAGCGGCACCGGCTTCGGTGGCGGTGCGGGCGGCTGGGCCTTCGGCTTCTCGGGGCAACCGCAGAGCAACAGCAGCCCGAGGATCAGCCGCGCCCTCACGGAAACGCCCTCGCGACGCACTCCTTGCTCGCCAGCCCGTGGGCGACCGCGTCGAGCGCCGCCTCCTTCGGGTCGTTGAAGAAGAACATCCCCTCGAAGCGCTTCAGATCCTCCGCGTGGCCCGCGTTGCGGATGTAGATCCGCTTCACCCGGTCGGGAAACTCGGTGTTCATCTGCTTGTAGACCTCGGGGTCGTGCTCGCCCGAGTCGCCGACGTAGACCGCTGGGTTGGGGATCGCCTTCATCAGCACGCGGATCACCGGCTGCTTGTAGTTGGAGAGCGTCTGCGGGCTCAGCTCCCGCAGGTAGAGCCCCATCGGAGGGTAGAGGTTCTTGGCGAGGAACGCGGCGATGCGCGGCGAGAATTGCACCGGCGAGCCGCTGACGAGCGCGAACGCCGGCCGGCCTTCCTGCTCCCGCAAACACCGGTAGAACGCGGGCATCCCCTTCACCGCTTGCTGGGTCGTCTCGTCGCGCAGCAGCGCGTTGGTGAGCAGCTTCCCCTTGTCGAGGACGTCGCTCACCGCGACGGTGTCGTCGAAGTCGGAGACGACGAAGAACGGCGCATCGGCGGCGAGGATCTCCACCGGGACGACGCCGCCCTTCGCGCCCGCTACATTGGCCTCGGCGCTCTGGGTCCCGTCCGGGAATGTCTTCGGGGCCCTGGCGGTGAAGGTGGCCTCGAAGTCGCCCTCGTGACCGGAGACGACGTTGACCGTCTCCCCCGCGAACTTGACCTCGACCTTGGCGCCTTCCCAGGTGCCGACCATCAGCCGGCGCAGGTTCTTACTGAAGGTCGAGCTCCCGCCCGTGGGCGAGTCCTTGAGCATCCGCCCGCTGACGATCACCTGGTGGGGAGTGCCGATGGCGGGGAAGAGGAGCACCGCTCCGTCGGCGAAGGCGAGCACCGGCAGCAGGAGCGCGGCGAGCAGAAACGACTTCATCGAGTCTTCATATCCCACTCCCTCGCGCCAGAACGTGTCCAAGACAGACGCGAACGGGTAGCGTGCGCGCGCCTTGGCAGACGGCCCCGAAAAGTTCGGCAAATACGAGCTTCAAGCCCGCATTGCCGCCGGAGGAATGGCCGAAATCTACCGGGCCCGCTTCTCGCCTGCGCCGGGGGTCACCAAGCAGGTGGTGATCAAGCGGATTCTCCCCCACTACGCCGCGAACAAGGCGTTCATCCAGATGTTCACCAACGAGGCCAAGATCGCGATCGGCCTCTCGCATGGCAACATCGCCCAGGTCTTCGACTTCGGAGAGATCGACGGCGACTGGTTCCTGGCGATGGAGCTGGTCGATGGCCAGCCGCTGTCGAAGGTGATGAAGCGCGCCCGCACCCTCGAGGTGGCGGTGATGCCGACGCCGTTCGCGGTGTTGATCGGCATCGAGATGCTGCGCGGGCTTCACTACGCCCACACCCGCATCGACGAGCAGGGCCGGCCGCTGAAGATCGTCCACCGCGACGTGTCGCCCCAGAACATCCTGATTGCGTACGAAGGCCAGGTGAAGATCGTCGACTTCGGCATCGCCAAGGCGCGCACCGCCGGCCGCGATGAGACCGAGGCAGGCGCGGTCAAGGGCAAGTACGCCTACTTCGCGCCGGAGCAAGCGCGCGCCAAGGAGCTCGACGCCCGCACCGACATCTTCGCCGCCGGCATCGTCCTCTACGAGATGCTGTGCGGGCAGCTGCCCTTCCAGGGAAAGATGATCGAGGTGCTCTCGAAGATCGTCCGGGGAGAATTCCCCCGTCCTCGAGAGCTGAACCCGGAGATCACCCCGGCGCTGGAGAAGATCATCCTCACCGCGATGGCGCACGAGAAGGCCGATCGCTACCAAACCGCCGAGGACTTTCAGCAGGCGCTCTCGGCGTACCTGTACCAAAACGCCCCCACCTTCGCGCCGAGCGGGCTGGCGATGTTCATGGGCCTCCTGTTCGAGGAGGAGCTGGTGGCCGAAGGCCGCCCGGTGCAGCTGCCGCGCGACTTCCTCGATCAGGTCTCGCTCTGGAAAGGGGCGATGCCGGCGGTGCCCAGGCCCGGCTCGGGGTCAGGGGAGACGCGCAGCGGCCGGGCACCAGAGCGGAAGTCGAAGCGGTCGCTTCAGCTCGAGGCAGAGCACGGCCAGGAGTCGTGGACCGGCGCCCACTTCAAGGCGATTCCCCGCTGGGTGCGACCGCTGCTGTTCACCGCGATCCCGCTGCTGGCCGCGCTGCTCACCGGCATCGGCGTGCTGACGTATGCCCGGTGGTCCACCTTCTCGTTGCAGCTGTCGTCCTCCCCGAGCAACGCGATGGTCAGGGTCGACGGGCAGGCGGAGACGCACACCACGCCGGTGCTGCTGACCGACCTGTCCGCGGCCCGGCCGCACGAGATCGAGGTGACGGCGCCGGGTTACTACCGCGGCGTCCGGCGAATCATCCCGCGGCGGGGTGAGGTGATCTCCGAGTTCGTCGAGCTGAGGCTGATTCCGATCGACGCCCCCGCCGAGCCGGTAGACGCCGGGGAAGCGGTGACCCTCGAGGTGAAAAAGCCGGTGCCCCTGCCGGCGCCGGAGGTGGCGAGCGAGGCGACTTACCCGGTGGCGGAGTTTACGGTCCACGCCAAGCACCACGCCTTCCTCGTTCCTCCGTCGAAGGCGGCGAGGCTGCGGCTGAACCCGAAGAAGAGCTACCGGGTGTGGACGGAAGGAAGGATCTCCTACGGCGGCTACCTCGATCCCAACGTCGAGGAGTGCGTCTACTTCCTCGAGGCGGCGCCGGGCCTGACGGCACGCGAGACGTTCGGGGTGGTCGGGCCCAGGGGCACAGGGGTGAAGAACGCGAACGCGATCTACGCCTTCATCAGCGACGACTCGCCGGGAGACAACACCGGCGCGCTCAAGTTGCGCGTGATGGACACCGCGAGCCATGCGACCTCGACAGTGCTGGTGGACGCGAAGAGCAACGCGCTCCCCACCGACAAGAAGGGGCAGTTCAAGGTGAAGGGCTTCGAGCCGCTGGCGACCTATGAGCTCAAGCTCAAGGAAGGTCGGCATCCCGCGCACACACTCGGGGAGAAAGGCGGCAGGGTCAGCAAGGTGCTGGTCAGCCAGGTGCCGGGCCTGGGTCAGCTGCTCGAGGGAAAGAAGGCGGCGACCGGCTCTGAGCGGGTGCTCGAGGCAGGCAAGACGCTGCGCTTCACCGGCACCCCGTGGATCACGCTCGCCTTTCCCGACGACGGCTTCGACGACAACGACGGCACGATGGAGGTCGAGCTCTCCGCGGTCGCCGGCATCGGCGCGGTGATGAAGCTGTTGCCGCGATGACCGGCCGGTAGCGTCCTGTAGCCGAAAAATTGATCAGCACAATTCGTGTCGTACCCTGTGGGCATTCACTCACACAGTCCACGGAGAGTTCCGATGAAGAAGATGATCGCGGTGATGGCCCTGGGAGCACTGGCGCTGGCGAGCGTGGCGGCGGCGAGGTCGGCGCGGGTCGACGACGGCATCGACCAGTCGGTGGTGGACGCGAAGATCGACGCGCGGCTTCACGACCTGCTGATCGCCGCGCGGATGAACCACGGCAGTTGAAAGAAGTCAGCGGGTACGGCGCTCGTGGGCGCTGACGACGAAGCGCTGGGCGACGTGCTGCATTTCGCCCTGGTACTTCGGGTAGCGCCAGAGCACGAACTGCTTCTTCAGGCACTGCAGCATCGGGCCCTCTTCCTGATCCTTGCGCGCCAGGTGCACTTCGTTGACCCGCCCGTCGTTGGTCACGTCCCACAGCACGTCGTAGGTGACCGAGTCCGGCGGGGTGATCCGTTCGGCCTCGAGCGTGAGGCACTCTTGCAGCAGACAGTTGAAGTGCTCGTTGACCGCCTTGACCTTGTCGGCGGCGAAGGTCCCGCTTGGCTTGCCCATTGAAAAGTCGCGGAACAGCCACTCGCCGTTGAGCTTCTTCTCCAGCTTGCGGCAGGCGCCGGCGCCAGCCTTGGCGTCGTAGGCCGCGCAGATCCGATCGACCTCGGGAGGGCGGGCGTAGGGCCGGCGATCGGCGGGGAGCGCGGTCGAGCCCAGACGCATCTCCTTGAGCGTCGCCGCGGCCGCCGCTTCCGGATCTCCAGCGCGGATCGC
The DNA here is from genome assembly GCA_043776025.1 of Archangiaceae bacterium. GTDB lineage: Bacteria > Myxococcota > Myxococcia > Myxococcales > Myxococcaceae > JAYVRT01. The sequence goes on from JAYVRT010000877.1 coordinate 6,915, forward strand.
CTGGGTCGCGGTGGCCTTGAGCGCCTTGCGGCGGATCGCCGAGCAGCGCGCCTCGGTGCACTCGGCCTCGCTCTTCTTCAGCAGCGCCTCGCCCTCGGCGGCGCGCTTGGGGTCGTCGAGCGCTGCCACCGCCTTGGCCCAGGTGACGCGGGCGAGCATCAGCTTGTCCTTCTGGCGACGGTAGAACGCCACCGCCGAGTCGAGGCAGGGCGCCAAAGCCTTCTTTGCTTCGACCTGTTGGAGGCAGGAGTCGGCCTCGCGCACCGCCTTCACCTTCTCCATCACCGTCGGGGTGCTCGCGCCCTTGATCTTCGCCACCGACCCGAGGGCGGCGAGGGCCCTGGCGCGGCACCCGTCGATCTTCTCGGGGCCGCAGGTCTTGAGCCACTTCTCCGCGGCCTTCACCGCGCCGGTGATGTCGGCCCGCGCGTAAGCCACCTTGAAGGAGAGCTCGATCGCCTGCTGCTGCTCGGGGGGCGAGAGGCCGGCGGCGATCTCCAGCGCTCCGACGGCGATCGTCTGGGCGTCGTCGAACTGCTTGACCGCCAGGTTGTGGCGGCCGCCGACGAGCAGGTCCTTGAGCTTCGCGCGCGCCTCGGCCTCGGCCTGGGCGGTCAGCTGCCGCTCGGCGCTCTCTTCGTCCTCCGGGGGAGCATCGGCGGGCTGTTCTTTGGGGGGTGGCGGGGACGGCGGTTCCCACGCCTTTGCCAGTTCCTTGTCCGACGCCTGGGGCATCACCGAGGCGCCGGCGTCCTCGACGGGCTTGACCTGCACCTCGGCGTGCTCGAGGTCGTCCCCGGGCGGCAGGGCCTGGCGTTCGGCGCATGAGGTGGCGAGGCAGAGCGCGAAGGAGAAGAGCGGCAGACGCATCGGGAAGGCCCGGCAGCTTACAGGCCCAAAATTATCCGGCGGCTGGTTTTCAGTGTGCTAGCCAGACAGCCATGGCTGAGGCGCTTTCGCTCGTGGTGGGTGATCGGGTGGTCTACCCAAACCAGGGCCTGTGCAAGGTCACCGCGTTCGAGACCAAGGAGATCGGCGGCCAGAAGCTGTCCTTCGTCACGCTCCAACGCGAAGAAGACGGGGCGAAGGTGATGGTCCCCGAGGCGAAGGTGGTGGCGATCGGCGTCCGCAAGGTCGCCGACCCCGACGAGGTGGCGAAGGTGTTCGCCTTCCTCAAGTCGGACTCCTTCAAGGCCTCGCTCGACTGGAAGGCGCGCGCGCGCACCAACGTCGAGCGGATGTCCGGCGGGGGGCTGATGGGCCTGGCCACCGCGGTGAAGGAGCTGCAAGAGCTCTCCGAGCTGCGCCCGCTGCCGACGAAGGAGCGCGAGCTCTACAACGATGCCCGGCACCTGCTGGTGGCGGAGCTGGCGGCGAGCCTGAAGGTGAGCGAGGCGGACGCCGAGGACACGGTGGACGTGGTCCTCTTCCCCCCGGGGAAAGAGCGGCCGAAGCGGATGGCGGAAGACTTCCGCACGCCGTCGGAAGGCGACGACGGGCTGGGCATGGAAGGCGACCTGCTGGGGATCGACGGCGACGTCGCCGAAGAGTCCGCCGAGCCCGAGGAGCCGGCCGACGCCGCGGCCGACAGCGAGGAAGCCGAAGAGGGCGAGGAGAAGCGGAAGAAGAAGGGCGCCCCGGAGAAGCCGCAGAAGAAGGCCTCGCTGATCAGCGACGTCGAGGTCACGATTCCCCAGGCCTCGCCGATCGCCGAGGTGCCGGCGCCTCGCAAGCGCGGGCGGCCTCCGAAGCCGAAGCCGCTGATCACCGAGCCGCCGCCCCCGCCGAAGAAGCGCGGCCGTCCCCCGAAGCCGAAGGTCGAGGCCGCGGCGCCGGCCGAGCCGAAGAAGCGCGGCCGTCCCCCGAAGGCGAAGAGTGAACCCGTCGCAGCTGCGAAGAAGAAGAAGTAGGAGGCGAATGTGATCCGCGTCGTCACCCTCGACGAATTCGACCCGAAGATGGTCAAGGATCTCTGCAAGGTCCTCTACACCGCGTTCGCGGTGGGCTCGGAGCACTCCGGCAGCCTGCCGCCGCCCGCGGGCCTCAACGAGCCCTACGACTCGGGGAAGCTGCTCGAGGCGGCGCCGGCGGTGCGCGCGTTCGTCGACGACAAGATCCTCTACCTGACGAACCAGAAGCTCGCCTCGCGCAAGCTCTTCACCGGGGAAGCGCCGACCTTCGGGATCTCGAAGTACAACGGCCAGCGCGCGCTGGTGAGCACCTCGTCGGTGAAGAACATCAACGAGAACGTGAAGGTGGTGGCCCGGTTCGCGCTGCAGGAACTGGGGCACTGCTTCGGGGTGCACCACTGCCTCGACCCGCGCTGCTCGATGTATCCCCACTGGACGCCGTCGTTCCCGCTCGGTGAGGCCGCCTTTTGCGTCTTCTGCCGCGAGCAGATCGATCAGAAGGTCCGGGTGGCGAAGTCCTGAAGTCCTGGCTCGAAGGGGTGGTGCTGGCGGTGGTGGCGCTGGCCTGCCTCGTCTTCCAGCTGCGGATGCCCGGCAAGGCAGTGGCCGAGGCGGACTACCAGGCGGTGGCGCAGGTGTTGGCGGCCGAGGGGCAGCCGGGCGACGTGGTGCTGCTCTACCCCTGGTGGACGGAGCGCGCCCGGGTCTACCTGCCCGAGCGGCTGCCGATCGTCGGCTACCAGGGCTCGGACACCGACGCCCTCGAGCACCACCCGCGGATCTGGCTGCTCTCCGAGCCGAACCTTCCCCGCGCGGATCTCGGCGGCTTCCTCAAGGCGTTCTCGGTGAGGCGGCCCGAGGCGGGTCCGGCGCGGAGCTTCGGGAACCTGACGCTGCAGCGGTTCGACAACCAGCGCTACCGCCCGACGCAGGTGAACTTCGCGGGTCTGCTCGCCTCGGCGCAGGTGTACCTCGAGCAGGCCGATGGCAGCCGGTCTCCGTGCCAGTGGGACGGCCGGGGCCAGCGCTGCCCGAACGGCTCGGAGGTGATCGAGGAGTGGCACGAGATCCTCTTCGCGCCCCACCGGTGCCTGCGCTTCTACCCGCCGGGGGGCTCGACGAAGCTGGTGGCGGAGTTCTCAGGCGTCCCGGCCACGGCGTCCCTGGCGCTGCGGGCGGGGCTGACGTGGGACCGCGGCTGGTTCCACATGCCGGAGATCACGGCGACCGACGTCGGCCTCGACGTCAACGGCCAGGCGGCGAACGTGCTGACGATTCCCATCGGGCGCGAGGGGGTGCAGGCGGTCGAGGGGCCCCCGCTCGCTGAGGGCTCGACGGTGCGGCTGTGGTCGCGGGCGCAGAACCCGAGCCTGCGAGAGCTCTGCGTCGAGCTCGACGGGCTGGAGCAGGCGCGATGACCGAGGCGAAGCCCACCTCCGGTTGGTCACTGGACGCGCGGATCGGCGCGGTGCTCTTCGTCTGCGGCTTCGCGAGCCTGTTGTTCACCGAGCAGGCGATCGGCTTTACCCGCGACGAGAGCGTCTACTTCTACGCCGCCGAGGCGCACGCCCGCTGGTTCCAGACGCTGCTCGCCGCTCCGAGCCAGGCCTTCGACGACGGGACGATCACCCAGAGCTACGACTACAACCACGAGCACCCGGCGTTGATGAAGAACCTCTTCGGGCTCTCCTGGCTGCTGCTGACCGAGAAGCTCCACCTGCTGCGGCGGGCGGCGGGCTTCCGCGTGCCGGCGTTTCTCTTCGCGGCGATGATCCTCCCGTTGATCTACGCGCTGGGACGGCGGCTGTTCGGCCGGCCGGCGGCGGTGTTCGCGGCGGTGAGCTTCCTCCTCGTGCCGCGGCAGTTCTTCAACGCGCACCTGTCATGCTTCGACGTGCCGATCGCGGCGATGTGGCTGCTGACGGTCTACTGCTTCTTCCGGGCGCAGGAGGAGAAGCGGTGGTGGCTGTACACTGGGCTCGCGTTCGGTGGCGCGCTCGCGACCAAGCACAACGCGCTCTTCCTGCCGATCGCGCTGACGCCATTCGCGTTGGTGCTCGGCTTCATCGCTTCGAAGGGCAAGGCCCGGGCGCGGGCGCTGTTCCTCGAGGTGAACGGCATCTTCCTCGCCGGCGCGGTGCTCTACGCGGTGATGGCGCTGGCGCAGGGGCCCGAGGGCTTCGTCGCGCACTTCCTCCTGCTCAGCCCGGCGACGGCGCTGTTCGGGTTGATGGCGGGCGTGGGCGGCTGGCGGCTGTGGCGGCTGCACGCCGAGGACGCGGCGACCTTCCAGGCGATCGCGCCGCTGGTGGCGATGGCGGTGCTCGGGCCGGTGATCTGGTACCTGCACTGGCCCTACCTCTGGCACCACCCAGTGGATCGCACCGCCTGGTACCTGAACTTCCACGCCACCCACAACCACTACGCCTGGTACTACCTCGGGCAGATGTTGCGAGAGCCGCCCTTTCCGCTCGAGTACGTGGTGGCGAAGACGGGGCTGACGGTGCCGACGTCGCTGTTCGTCCCGATGGTGATCGGCTTCTGCGTGGTGGTGGTGCGGGCGGCGCTGCGCAAGGCGACGATGCTCGAGCTGCTGATCGGGGTGAACGCGGCGATCAGCATCGCGGTGATCTCCGCGCCCTCGGTGCCCCACTTCGGCGGCGTGAAGCACTGGTTCCCCTCGATGCCGTTCCTCGCGATCCTCGCCGCCGGCTCGGTGGCCCGAGGGGCGAGGGGGCTGCACGGACTTTTGTCGCAGCGCCTGAAAGGGGTCTCGGAGCGGACGGTGTTCGCGACCCTGGCGATTCTGATTTGCATCGCACCGGTGATCGCCACCGCCCGCGTGCACCCGTACGGGACGAGCGCGTACTCCGAACTTGCCGGCGGCCTGCCTGGGGCGGCGAGCCTGGGGATGCAGCGTCAGTTCTGGGCGAACAACGTCAGCGGCGTCCTGGAGTGGATCAACGCCCATGCACCGACCGGCGCACGGCTCTACTTTCACGAGTGCCACAACCTGCAGACGCGCGACTACCAGCTCAACGGGATGATTCGCGGCGATCTGCGCTTCGTCGGCTCGCCCGCCGAGGCGGACCTCGTCGCCTACCAGTACCATCAGGAGTTCCGGGAGCAGGAGTTCAACGTCTGGCAGGCGTTCGGGACGGTGAAGCCGGTCACCGGCCTCTACGTCGACGAGACGCCGCAGATCGTCGTCTACCAGCGCAAGTAGCCGGCTCGGCGTCGACTACTGACGGGTGAGCGGCACGGCGCAATAGAGGGTCGCCGACGATGGGCTGTCGGGGTACTTCGCGGCGCAGGCCGAGTCGACGATTTGGAGCGTGGCCGAGTCGGGGTGGGTCCACTTGAAGACCTCGGTGATCGGGTTGCCCTGGGTGGTGGTCGAGTCCGAGGCGCAGACCTTCTCCACGTTGGTCACGGTGGTCGCGTAGACGGTGATCGTGTCGGTGGACACGACGGCCGTACCGGTCTCGGTGGTGTTGTTCAGCTGGGTGCAGACGCTGGAGTAGACGTTGGCGATGCCCCGGAACCAGGTGGCGGTGCCATCGGCGTTCAGGGTCAGCCGCCGGGTGTCGCCGTAGTTGGTGTTGGACCAGACGCCGACGAGATCCGCGGGCACGCTGCCCGGCGGCGCAGTGCCGGTCAGCGGGGTGCCGTCGGACTTCGGCGCGCTCGAGCCGACGCAGGTCTCGAGCGAGGTCTTGCACTGCGTCTGCAGGCACATCGCGTCGGTGCAGCTGTGGCTGTTGGCGCAGGTGGCGAAGATCGAGACGTTGGTCTGGGCGGTGGCGGTGCCCTTGAGCTGGCAGGCATCGGAGCAGGCGGTGTCGCTCGAGGGACAGTCGGCGGCGCACTGGAGCACCCCGAGGCAGCTGAGGCTTCCGGTGGTGGCGCCGGGCGGGTTCATCTGCATCCCGCCGCCGGAGCAGCCGAGGGCGCACGCGGCAAGCAGCGCGGGGACGAGGCGAGAGAGTGAAAGAAGACCCATACCGGTCCAATTCTAACCAGACCCGAAGCCGCGTTCACCATAGCCCCCCAGACGCGTGAGGCAGTTGCAGGGCGCCCACCAGATCACGGTTTGCCCGGGCGATTTGCAGTACGGTCCGCCGCATGAGAGCGATGGTGCTCCTCGCGTTGTTGGGGAGCTTGTCAGGCTGCAGCGACACGATGAAGGCCCCGTCGGCGAGGGCGGCGATCAAGCGTGTCGAGGGCACGACCTTCGAGGT
>JAYVRT010000878.1:0-3711 GCA_043776025.1 Archangiaceae bacterium
GCCGGGTTGGGGGCCCGGCTGTCCACCGAGGTGGTGAGCAAGGGCGTGAAAAAACTGGCCGGATCGACCGAGGGCCTGCTGGGCCACGCGGGCGCGGAGAAGCTGGTCGCGACCCTGGGCGAGATGAAGGGCCTGGCGATGAAGGTCGGGCAGATGATCGCGATGGATCCGGACCACCTCCCGCCTGAGGTGAGGTCAATCGTCGCGCGGCTGCAGAACCAGGCGCCGGCGATGCCCTGGGAAACGGTGCGCGAGGTGGTGCACCGCGAGCTCGGCGGCTACCCCGAAGACAAGTACGCCTCGTTCGATCAGAAGCCGCTCGCTTCGGCCTCGCTTGGCCAGGTGCACCGGGCGACGACCCATGCGGGCCGGGAAGTGGCGGTGAAGGTGCAGTACCCGGACATCGGCAAGGCGATGCTCGCCGACCTCGACAACCTCGGCTCAATGGTCTCGGTGGTGACCCGGGGCGCGGGGATGCTCGAGGGCCGCGCGTACTTCGAGGAGCTGCGGGGCGAGCTGCTCAAGGAGCTCGACTATGTGCAGGAAGCGGCGCGGGCCCGTGAGTACGCCGTGGCGGCACGGGGCGCGGCGGACCTGAAGGTGCCCGAGCCGGTCGAGGCGCTCACCGCCGCCCGGGTGCTGACGCTGGAGCTGATCCCCGGCGAGACCCTCAAGGACATCCTCGCGAGGCTGCCCGAGGTCCCCAACGCCGAGCGGTTCCGGATCGCGAAGCTGCTGATTCGGGCGATCTGGGTGCCGTTCCTCAACAAGTCGATGATTCACGCCGACCCGCACCCGGGAAACTTCATCGTCATGCCCGACGGGCGGATGGGGGTGCTCGACTTCGGCTCGGTGAAGCAGCTGTCTCCCGCCTGGCTCGACGTCAACCAGCGGATGTACCGCTGGGTGCTCGACGGCGGCCCGATGGATCTGATCGCGCTCTCGCGCGACGCGGGCTTCACCATCAACCTCGCCGATGACGTGGCCCTGCCCTTCGTCTCCGCCACGGTGGAGATCGCCACCGCGCCGCTGCGCTCGCGCGACTACGACTGGGGGAAGGCCGACATCAACCGGGAAATGAAGGCGCACTTCGTGAAGTACGCGCTGAAGATCCCCAATGTCCGGCCGCCCACCGAGGGGATCATGTTCTACCGGGCGCTCGGCGGGCTGATTCAGGACATGCAGAACCTGAAGGCCCGGGGCGACTTCCGGGCGATCTACGACGAGATCGCCGAGCAGTGCCTGCCGGCTAACTTGCAGCGCGCTTGAGCAGCCCTTCGGCCTCGAGCGCGGCGACTACCGCCGGACGCTCGCGTGAGCGCTTGCGGAACTCCATCAGCCCCGGCCACGGCGCGAGGTCGATGCCGCCCGCCTTCGCCCAGTTGAGGACGGTGACGAGGTAGGCGTCGGCGATGGTGAAGGTGTCGCCGGTGAGGAACTTCTGCGTCCCCAGCTTCTTCTCCACCCAGGTAAAGCTCTTCGCCAGCCTCGCGCGGGCGTTGGTCATCTCCACCTCGGCGCCCTGGTGGAAGATCGGCCAGTAGATCTTGTGGATCTCGGTGGCGATGAAGTTGAGCCATTCCTGCATCCGGTAGCGGGGCATCGAGCCGTTGGCGGGGGCGAGGCCGGCCTGGGGCTTCAAGTCGGCGATGTACTGGAGAATCGCCGAGACCTCGGTCAGCCGCTGGCGGTCGTCGAGCTCCAGCACCGGGACGTAGCCCTTCTCGTTGACCTCTTCGAGCTTGCCGCCGCCTTCCAGCTCCGCGCGCTTGATGTCGAAGCGGGCGAGGGTGAAGGGGAGCCCGGCCTCACGCAGCGCGATGTGCGGAGCCAGGGAGCAGGTGCCGGCGGCGTAATAGAGCTTCATGGTCGTCGGCTCTAAGCCCGGGCGCGGGCGCGGTGCAAGAGGGTAGGGTGCGTGCGTGCTCTTTGAGAGGCTGGCGCTCACCAGCGCGGAGATCGCGGCGGCGAAAGGGAAGAAGAGGAAGGTCGAGGTGCTCGACCGTCTGCTGGGGGAAGCGGCGCCGGACGAGCGGGCGATCGCCGCGCGGCAGCTGTCGGGGGAGACGGGGCACAAGACCCAGGTCGGCTATGCGACGGTGGCTGAGCTGCGGGGGCAGGTTCCTCCGGTGTCGACGGCGTCGCTCACCGTCGTCGAGGTCGACCGGCGATTGGCGGCGCTGGTCGGGCTGCAGGGGCCCGGTTCGAACCTGCAGCGCAAGCAGCAGCTGGGAGAGCTGCTGGGGAAGGCGACCGCGCCGGAGCAGGAGTTCCTCGGAGCGTTGATCCTGGGAGAGCTGCGGCAGGGCGCGCTCGCGGCGTTGGTGGTGGAGGCGATCGCCCGCGCCCGCGAGCTCGACCCGCGGGCGGTGCGCTCGGCGTACATGCTGGCGGGGGAGATTGGCGCGGTCGCGGAGGCGGTGCTCGCCGACGGCGCCCCGGCGCTGGCGCGGTTCGGGCTGACGCTGTTCCGGCCGGTCCTGCCGATGCTCGCCCAGACGGCCGACGCGCCCTCCGAGGCGCTGGCACAGCTCGAGGGGCCGGCGATCCTCGAGCACAAGCTCGACGGCTTCCGGGTGCAGATCCACAAAGACGACGCGGTGGTGCGCGTCTATTCGCGCGCGCTCAACGAGGTCACCGGGGCGGTGCCCGAGGTCGTCGCCGCGGTCCGGGCGCTGCCAGCGCGCCGGCTGATCCTCGACGGGGAGGCGATCGCGCTCGGCGCGCGGGGCCGGCCGCTGCCGTTTCAGGACACGATGGCTTCGCTGGGCGCGCCGCCGGGGGCGAGGCAGCTGTCGTTGGCGTTGTTCGACCTGTTGCTGCTCGAGGACCAGACGATGCTGGCGAAGAGCACGCGCGAACGGCTCTCCGCGCTCGATGGCGTCGCTCCTTCCCTGCGCATCCCCAGCCTGCTGACGAATGACCCTGCCGCGGCGACCGCGTTCTACCAGGCGGCGATCGCCGCGGGGATGGAAGGGGTGATGGCGAAGGCGCTCGAGGCGCCGTACGAGGCCGGCAGCCGGGGGGCGTCGTGGCTGAAGATCAAGCGGGTGCTCCACCTGGACCTGGTGGTGCTCGCGGTCGAGTGGGGCTCGGGACGGCGCAAGGGGCTGCTGTCCAACCTCCACCTCGGGGCGAGGAATCCCGCTGGCGGGTTCGTGATGCTGGGCAAGACGTTCAAGGGGATGACGGACGAGGTGCTCGCCTGGCAGACGGCGGCGCTGCTCGCGCGTGAGGTCGACCGCGAGGGGCACGTCGTTCACGTCCGGCCGGAGCTGGTGGTGGAGATCGCGTTCAACGACGTGCAGCGCTCGTCGCAGTACTCGGGCGGGCTGACGCTCCGGCACGCGCGGTTGGTGCGGTATCGCGAGGACAAGACGGCGGCCGAGGCGGACACGATCGATGCAGTGAGGTCGATCGCCGTCGCGGACGGCGTGGTCGGGTAGCGGCCGCCCTGCTGGCAGGCGGCCTGACCTCGGCGGTGAGGTTCCGCAACCCGGGCGCTGCCGAATCATCCGCACGACAGTTCAACCCAGTGGGAGCGGTCCAACGTGGGACTGCCCGGAATTCAGTGCGGCAATGTGACCGAACCCGGCCTGCCTCTGAGCCTTCCACAGCGGTCGATCGCCGCATCCCGGCAGCCCTTGCAAGACCGACCCACGCGCACCGAGAAGCCTCGGTCGAGGGCTTCAGCGATCACACCTCCACCTC
>JAYVRT010000879.1:0-3710 GCA_043776025.1 Archangiaceae bacterium
GAAGGAAGCGGCCCACAAGCCCGAAGGGTAGGGCGCTTGGGCCTTCCCGGTTCGGGACTGGTCAGGTGGCTTTGCGGAAATCGCCAAGATTCCTGACCAGTCGTGGGGTCGGATGTCAGCCCTGTCTGCTCAGCTTGAGCCGGGGGGCACTCATGGATGCAGAACAGGCGCTGGCGAAGCTCGCCGGCAAGCAACACGGGGTCTTCACTCGGGACCAGGCGCTCGCGTGCGGGCTCTCAGTCTGGGCATCTACCGGACGCTCGGCGCGGGAGACTGGGTGCAGGTGCAGCCGCGGGTGTTCCGGTTTCGGCACGCGGCGCATTCGTGGCACCAGGCGGTGCGTGCCGCGACGCTGTCGCTCGGGCCGGCCGCGGTCGCCTCGCACGCGACGGCCGCCTGGCTCTGGAAGCTCGAGGGGGTGACAGTTGGGCCTCCGCGGAAGATCGAGGTCAGCATGCCGCGGACCAGCGCCGCTTCGCTTGCGGGCGTGCGAATCCATCACCCGCGCGGCGCTGCCACCGGGGCCTGGTCATGCGACCAGATTCCGGTGACGTCGTTGCCCAGGACGCTGATCGACCTCGCCGCCTTCCTCGACGAGTCGCGGCTCAAGCGCGCGCTCCGAGCGGCTGTCTTCCGAGCGCCTTCCGTTCTCGATGCGCTGGAACCGCAACTATCCACCAAACACTTCGGGCGAAGCGGGGTCGGCGTCCTCACCCGCATCGCCCGCCGCCAGCGGAGTGTCCCGACCGACAGCGACCTCGAGGAAGACACGCTGGCGGCGATCCGAGGCTTCGGTCTGCCCGAACCGGTGCTCCAGTACCGCGTCAGAGACGAAGCGGGGATTCCCGTCGCGAAGGCCGACTTCGCCTGGCCCGCGCTGCGCGTCTTGCTGTTGGCCGACGGCGTCGAGATTCACCGGAGCGCGAAGGTCTTCGAGAACGACCTGTTGCAGACCTCGGTGCTCGAAGCGCTCGGGTGGAGAGTCACGCGGGTCCACCGGAAGATGTTGCTCAACGATGTCTGGCTGGTTCGCCTCGGCCACCTGCTCGAGGCCCAGCGGCGCCTCGGGGCGGCGCTCGACGCGGCACGTTGAGACGACTGGTCAGGCATTTTGGCGAAAACCGCAAAGCCTCCTGACCAGTCGACGCCCGCGCTTCGGCAATTGCCGAGCAAGCGCCGCCTCGGTAGCTTGCGCCGTGGGCAACTGGTCGCTGTGCTCAATGGCGTGCGTCTTGACCCTGGCCAGCGCGTGCGGGCTCAGAGCGGTGATGCGCCGGCTCGCGCTGCTGCTGGGCCTGTGCGGCTGCCAGAGCCTGCCGCACGTTCCGGACTCGACGCTCGCCCAAGTGGCCGCCAGGCCCGGCGCGTACCTCACCGGGGCCCCGACGGGGCTCCACCCGGTGAAGGTCCTCAACGAGGAGGACTTCATCTACGACCTCAAGTTCTCCTCCAACAGCCAAAAGGTCGCGCTCTCCCGGCTGGGGATGAAGAGCTTCGACGTGCTGGTGTGGCAGCTTTCCGACCCGCTGAAGGAGGTCTCTTCGGCGGCGGTGAACCCCCACGAGTTCGACGTCGAGAGCGTCGACTTCTCTCCCGACGGCAAGTGGGTGGCCGCGGTCAGCCGCGACGGCAGCGTCCGCGCGTTCGATGCCGCCAGCGGCCAGAGCGCCGGCGCCTGGCTCACCGAGGAGCCGCTGGTCAGCCTCGCCTTCAGCCCCGACGGCGGCTCGCTGGCGTTGGGCAGCGAGAAGGGGCTGGTGACGGTGCTGAAGGTCGAGCCGAAGGCGGGCAAGCTGCTCGTCCGGGTCGCGTCCGAGGTCCGCGCCCACACCGCCGCGGTGCGGGGCCTCGCCTTCGCCCCCGACGGCCGGCTCTTCAGCGGCGGCTGGGACAAGACGGTGGCGGTCTTCGCCACGAAGGAACAACCCGCGTCCACCGGCGCCGCCGCGGTCCACTTCGAGCGCAAGGGCGGCTTCTCCCAGCTGCGCGGGACCTTCAACGACGTCGCCTCGGTGCTCTTCGCCCTCGACGCGCGGATGCCGCAGGTGGTGGTGATGAAGGCCTCGCTGGCGCAAGCGGTGGGCGTCGACCCCTCGCGGCTGACCGACACCGTCAACGTCACCTCGAGCTTCGGCACCCAGGTGGCCCGCGTCGTCCACGGGGTACGGCTGTCGTTCAAGGGAATGAAGCTGGACAACGTCGACGCCGCGGTCTGCGACGCGTGCATCCCCGCCGACGCGCTCGCGGTGCTCGGCCAGGGCTTCTCCGACGCGGTCGAGGTCGCCTTCGACGAGACGCTGGGGCAGGCGCTGCTCAAGCGCAGAGGGGCCGAGGGCGCGCCGGGCGAGAGCCTGTTGGCGCTCACCGAGCAGCAGCGCTTCAGCTTCCCCGCGTTCGTCAACGACCTGACGGTGGACCGCGCCGGCAAGGTGCTCGGCGTCGCCTTCAGCCAGACCCGTGCCGAGCGCACCCGTGAGGTCTACGAGCGGGAGAAGAAGGGCACGAACGAGCCGGAGCGCGAGTGGGACGTCGGCGCCCGCGTCGACGCCAACACCGGAGCGGTGCTTGCGAAGCTGCGGGGGCATCACGGGGTGGTCGCCACCGCCGGCATCAGCGCCGACGGCGCCACGCTTGCCACCGGTGGCTGGGACAAGCGCCTGCTGCTGCACGTCGCCGGCGAGGCGGTGGCCCACGCGTTCGGCTGGGCGGTGCGGCGCGTGCGCTTTTCCGCCGACGGGCGCTGGCTCGGCGCCGCCGCGTGGACCCCGCAGAACCCGCTCGGCGACCACAAGAGCAAGCCTTCGGCGGTCGTCTGGGAGCTCTCCTACGCCGGCGTCGACGTCGCCCGCTAGCGGCAAGTCCCCGGACCCTCGAAGCGTCTGCGCACTTTCTCGCGCAGCGTTTGGAACATCGTCGTTTCAATCGATCGAAGAGCGTGGGATCCGCCCCGTTGCGAAGTATGAATCGGGTCCCCGACTCGATCGTCGGGACCACGGAGGCAGCCTTGGCGGACACGAAGTGGATGCAGAAGATCGAGCGATCGCTCGGTGAGGCGGCGGTGCGGTCTCATCGGCGGCCAGCGATCGCGCTTGCCCTCGCGGTGATCTTCTCCGTCGCCGGCGGCTACTTCACCTACCAACTGCCGCTGATCGCCGACCTCGAGAAGCTGCTTCCGGACAGCTTCGAGTCGGTGCAGGGCCTGGAGCAGATCAAGGCCCGCTTCGGCGGCGTCGGCTACGTGGTGATCGTCGGGATCAACGCCGACACCGAGAACTTGAAGAAGTTCGCCGACGAGTACGGCCCCCGCGTCGAGAAGGAACTGCCGGGCATCCGCTACGTCGACTACAAGCGCGCCGGCGGCTTCTTCGAGGATCGCTCGCTGTATTACCTCTCGCTCGAAGACCTGCAGACGGTCGCGTCGCGGATCAAGGACCGCGAGAAGTACGAGCGCCGCCAGGCGAACCCGATGTTCGTCAAGCTCGATGAGGAAGAGGTCCCCTCGTTGGACATGAGCGACATCGAGGAGAAGTACGGCAAGCGCAGCGACCAGCGGCTCGCCTCGGGCGGGGACTACTACCTCGACGAGAACGAGAAGATGGTGGTGTTGCTGGCGAAGCCGTTGATGATCTCCGCCGACCTCAACTTCACCGCCAAGCTGGTGCAGGACACCGAGGACTACTTCAAGAAGCAGGACCTCAAGCGCTTCGGCA
>JAYVRT010000880.1:0-13052 GCA_043776025.1 Archangiaceae bacterium
AACCTCGAGAAGGAAGAGTTCGGCGCGAAGACCTTCAAGGACCTGTCGTGGAAGCAGGCGCTCGATGTCGACACCTGCACCGAGTGCGGCCGCTGCCAGACCCACTGCCCGACGTACATCACCGGCAAGCCGTTGACCCACAAGGGCGTCAACCAGACGCTCAAGCACTACCTCTGGGACAACCAGAAGGTGCTGGTGACGGGGAAGAACGAGAAGGGCGAGGCGGCGGAGCTGCCCAACCTCGTGCCCGGCGTGCTCAGCGCCGACACCGTCTGGGCCTGCACCTCGTGCGGCTGGTGCGAGACGGCCTGCCCGGTCTTCATCGAGAACGTGCCGCGGCTGATCGACATGCGCCGCTACCTGGTGCAGGTCGAGGCCGCGTTTCCTCCCGAGCTGCAGCGGGTCTTCGAAGGGATGGAGCGCCAGGGCAACCCCTGGGGCATCGGCCAGGAGAAGCGCGACGAGTGGGAAGGCGACCTCAAGCTGCCGCGCTGGGGCGATGGCGGCGGGCCGTACGAGTACCTCTTCTTCGTCGGCTGCGCCGGCAGCTACGACGAGCGGATGAAGAAGGTCTCGCGCTCGGTGGTGAAGATCCTCAACGAGGCGGGCATCAAGTTCGCCACCCTAGGCAAGGACGAGACCTGCACCGGAGACTCGGCGCGGCGCGCGGGCAACGAGTACCTCTACCAGACGATGGCGAAGGCGAACGTCGAGAAGTTCAACGCGCTCGGCCTGAAGGCAGTCATCACCCAGTGCCCGCACTGCTTCAACACCATCAAGAACGAGTACCCGGACTTCGGCGGCAACTACAAGGTCATCTCCCACACCGAGCTGATCAACGATCTGATCAAGGACAAGCGGATCCGCCTGTCGAAGGTGATGAAGGAGAAGGTCACCTACCACGACCCCTGCTACCTCGGCCGGCACAACCAGGTCTTCGAGCCGCCCCGCGAGGCGCTCAAGGCGATTCCGGGGCTGGAGATCGTCGAGATGCAGCGCAGCGGCCGGGAGTCGTTCTGCTGCGGCGCCGGCGGCGCGCGGATGTGGATGGAGGAGAAGATCGGCACCCGCATCAACCACAACCGGGTCAACGAAGCGGCGCTGACGCTCAAGCACGCGGCCGACCCGTCGACGCCCTTCCCCGACGCCACCGCGCTGAAGAAGCCCGGCGAGGTCGGCGACTACAAGGGCGGTGGCGAGGGAATCGTCGCGGTCGCTTGTCCGTTCTGCCACACCATGGTGAAGGACGGCATCGCCGACACCGGCCGGGAAGAGACGATGAAGGTGCGGGACGTGGCCGAGCTGGTGGCGGAGTCGATGGAGACGAAGCAGGTTTGACAGTCGGCTGAAGCGGCTGACGGGAGGCAGGGTGCTCAAGGCAGGCGACGTCGCTCCGGATTTTGATGCCACCGACTGCCAGGGGCGGAAGGTGAAGCTGTCGGACTTCAAGGGGAAGAGGGTGGTCCTCTTCTTCTTCCCCAAGGCCTTCACCCCCGCCTGCACCATCGAGATCCGCAACTTCCGCGATCACCAGGCGGCGATCGAGTCCTACAACGCCACCTTGATCGGCGTCTCGCTCGACAAGGCCGATCGCCAGTGCCAGTTCGCCAGGGCAGAGAAGATCGACTTCGCGTTGATCGGCGATGAGTCCCACGCCATCAGCGAGTCCTACGGCGTCGTCTGGCCGGTGGTGCGCCGCGACCGCCGGGCCACGTTCATGATCAACGAGAAGGGGATGATCGAGGACGTCATCCACCACGAGGTCCAGGTCTACCGGCACCTCGACGACGTGCTCGAGAAGCTCGGCGCCCCCGGGGGCTCCTGATTCGGGGCTCCGGGCTCCCCGGTGAGGGCTACACTTGCCCCACGTGGAACTCGGCCAGCTGGGCGTCGGAAACTATGAGCTGCTGACGAAGCTCAGCCAGGGCGGAATGGGAGAGGTCTTCCTCGGCCGCCTGAAGGGCGCGCACGGGTTTTCGCGGCTGGTCGCGGTGAAGGTGATTCGCCCAGAGGTGGCCCGAACCCCCGAGGCGCGGGCGGCGTTCTTCGACGAGGCGCAGCTGTCGGCGCGGTTGGCGCACCCGGGCATCGCGCAGGTGTTCGACTTCGGCGACGCTGAAGGCACGCTCTACCTGGTGATGGAGTACGTCGCGGGCGTCTCGTTTTCGTTTCTTGCCCGCCGCCAACCGTCGCTCGTGCCCGCGCCCCAGGTCGCCCGGCTGATGTCCCAGGTCTGCCGCGCGTTGCACGCGGCTCACGAGGCGCGCGACGACAGCGGCCAGGCGCTTCAGGTCGTCCACCGCGACATCAGCCCGCAGAACCTGCTGCTGTCATTCGGCGGCGTGGTGAAGATCATCGACTTCGGCATCGCCAAGATGATGGAACGCCGCGGCCCCGACACCCACCAGGGCCTCTTGAAGGGCAAGCCCTCCTACGTCGCTCCGGAGCAGATTCAGCAGGGGCAGTCGGATCGCCGCAGCGACATCTGGTCTTGCGCGGTGGTGGCGCACGAGCTGCTCACGGGCCGCGGGCTCTTCCGTGGCCCCACCGACTGGGCCGAGCTGAACGCGGTCATCTCCCAGTCGATTCCTCTCCCGTCGTCGGTGGTGGGGGCGCTGCCGGCGGGGCTCGAGGAGGCGGTGATGCGCGGGCTCGAGCGCGCGCCCGAGGCGAGGTGGAGCTCGGCGCTCGAGCTGGCCGAGGCCTTCGAGCAGGTCGCCGCGCGCGAAGGGTGCCCGTCGACCGAGGCCTTCGTCGAGGCCGCGCTGGCCGACGAGCGATTCGCGCACCAGACGAAGCTCTCGTCGATCACCGAGGGGACGCGGTCGACCGAGCTGGTGGTGGCCACGCCGCTGCCCCCTGCCTCAGCCTTGACCCGCCCGACGCTGCCCATCCGCGGCCCGGCCGTCGCCGCGAAGGCCGACGTCGAGCCCGTCGAGCCGACGATCAAGGTTCAGACCTCGAGACGCATCGGGTGGGCACTCGGGTTGCCGGCGATCGCCGTCGTGCTCGGGCTGGGCGCCTGGTGGGTGAACGGTCGCATTGCGGGTGCGACGGTGGCTCCCCCGATGTCATCGCCAGCGCTGAAGGTCGACGCGGCCCCGCCGGCCCCCGCTCCTGCGGTGACGGAGCAGACGCCCGCGCCGGCGCCGCCGATTGTCGCCGCGGTGGAGACACCGAAGACCCAGACGAAGGCAGTGCGCAAAGAGTCGAAGACGCACAAGGTTCCCGGCCTCGAGCCCGAGCCGGTTGCTGCGGTCGCCGTCCCGGTCGGTACCGGAACAATCAACATCGGCGCCCGACCCTTCGCGTTGGTGCGGATCGATGGGGTCCTGTTGGGGCCGACCCCGCTGCTGAGTCATTCGCTGTCCGCGGGTGAGCACCTCATCGAGTGGCTCGCTCCCGACACCAACACGGTGCGTGCGAGACGGGCCGTGAAGGTCGTCGCCGGGCAGGCCACCACTGAGTTGGCGGAGTAGTCGCTCTTGGTCCGAGCACTGCCCAGCCAGCTAGAACCTCAGGTCGTACACCTCGAGACGGGTGTGGTCACCACACTGAAAGACGAGGACGAAGTCGTCCTGCCCATCGGCCCCGATGTCGAGCACGCGGGGCGCTACCTCGCAGCCTGACGGGAGCGGTGCGGTCCCGACGCGCGGCTGCGCGGCATTCGGCGTGATTTGAGTCCAGACGAGGATGCGTCGAGTTCCCTCTGCGTCCTGAGTCAACGAGACCACGTCCTGCCGCCCGTCGCCGTCGAAGTCTCCCGCTTCCCCCGTCGCCTGCGCTGAGCTTCCGGTGTCGACCCCGGCCTCGAGCTCGAAGGCGATCCGATCACCGCTGATCGAGAGGAGGTTGCGGGTCAGTTGGTAGCCGAGCGAGGCCACGCGGGTCGCGGTGAGGTAGCGCTTGCCCTGTTTGTCGGGCTTGAGGACGACGAACCCAACCGTGAGGCCGGGAAAGATCCCTCCTGCGAAGCCTCCATCGTCGAAGACGAGCGTCCGGGTTCGGTCGTTGTCCCGCACCACGTAGCCCTGAGCCTCGCCGGATGGAGTGGTGCTGATGCAGCCGGCCTCGAGGAGTCCCCCATCGATGGAGTCCAGCGGCTGCGCCGCGAGCTTGCCGGTGAGGTCGATGGTTCGCCGGATCACGCCGACGAGAGTTCCCGTCTTCGACAAGGACAGCGTCAGCAGCGGCGCGCCACCGCAGGCGCGATCAGCGGGTCGGACGATGGTCGTCGCCAGCGTGACCCCCTCGGTCAATGGCACCGCGGCGGCGATGCTGGCGCCGGCATTCCAGGTGCTCCCGTTGAACGCGTAGAGCAGCCTGGAGAAGCCGGCCAGGCCGTGCTCACCCTCTCCCAACAGCGTGCCCGTCTCCGGCACGGTGACGATGTGTTGCAGGCCGCTGGTTGGAAAGTCCGCGCTGGCGACCCGCGCCGTTCGCTGGGCGTCGAAGGTGAGCAACTGCAACTGGCCACCCGCGTTGGCCGTGAATAACCGCGGAGAGAGGATCGCGAGCTGCGCGTTGGCTCCCTGCCCGGTCATTGCCACCTCGGTCCCCCCGTCGATCTCGAGCACCTGGGGTTGCGGGAGCCAGAGCCCGTGGGTCACGACCGGGGGTTGCGTGCTCCAGCGCACCCCCGTTTGAACCAGAAACGGCCCGAACAGAGGAGGCGGCCCCGGGCTGTAGCGCAGGCGCCCGTCGGCCGAGGTTGCTTCGCCTGTCGTCCCCGAGTCGTTGGGGCCGAGGGCCCGCCACTGGGCCCGAATCCCGGTGAGCGCTTTCCCACTTACGCCCGCGGTGGTGACCTCAATCGGAGGGACGCCTCCGTCTCGACCCGAGACCGACAGCGTGTCGGTCACCGCGCTCACCCGAACTGTCGGCTCTCCGACGATGGTCACGGTCGTCGCCGCGGTCACCACGCCCAGCTCGGCGCAGCCTGCCGCCACGCTCTCGCCGTTTTGGTCGAACCCCGTCGCCCAGAATACCTTGGGCGCGGTTCGGTTGAGCTGTGAGAGCGCGGTCGCTGCCCCCGACTTCTCCACGGTGATGCTCTGCTGGATGCTCAGGGCCAGCCGCCGTTGATCGACGTAGCCGAAGGCGAGGTCGTCGCAGGTGAAGGGCTCGGCTGGAGGCGGCTCGAGGTACTTGAGCTCCACCCGCGACAGCGCCACTCCGGTCGGGGGTTGGAAGACGATCGCGATCGTCGGATCCGCGCAGGCGCTGGCCAGGCCCAAGGTCGCCACCAGCACCGGGGTCCTCATTGAAAGGAGAAGCTCCAGCGCAGCAGCGGTGGGGGTTGGCGGGTCTGCCAGTAGACGATGCCTCCGGTGGCGCCGGCGACTGCGACTCCGATGGCGCTCCACACCCACCACTTCTGGTACCAGGCCTGTTTCACCAGCGCGACCGAGGTCACCTCGCGCGGCAGCGCGGAGGAGGCCCAGCGAAACACCTCGTTGCCGGCGGCGTCGGTTGCCTGCAGATAGAGCTCGCGCACGACGGAGCCTTCCTCGCCCAGTGACTCCTCGGGGAGCTCGACCGTCACCGACTGGCCGGGCCTTGGCGCCGGGACGGGGTGGGGCTGAAAGGTGGGCGCTCCCCGGGTGCGGGAGAACAAGGCGAGGTTGATCGCCAACTCGAGGACGTCGAAGCGCTTCTCGACGTTCACCACCAGCGGCGCGCCTCCCTTGATGTCCTTGGGCCAGCTGACCTCGAGGTCGAGCTGTGGTTGTCCGGCGTGGGTGTTTCTCGCGCGCTCGAAGAGGAAGGTGACCTTGGGCGAGAGGGTGTAGCTGACCGCATGGCCGGGTGAGAGCGCGAGCACGCGGTCGAAGGCCTTGAGCGCGTCGTCCGGACGCTCGAGGAACGCGTAGGCGATCGCCAGCTGCTCGTAGAGCCGAAGGTGGGTCGGCAGGTCGTACGGCCCTTCACCCCGGGCCCGCTCGAGGAGGCTGACGGCGCGCGCGGTCTGCAGGGCCTCCAGGGCGCGCGCGCCTTCTTCGAGCGACCCCGCCGCGGGCGCCGTCCCCAGCGTCAACACCATCCACAGCGACAGGGTCACAGTTGCTCCGTCTTCGTGGGTGGGTGAACGCCGAAGTGTACCGCGCAAAGGCGGGAAGGCGAGGTGAAGGGTGGCTCAGTGCGCGTCCCAGAAGTCGCAGTCGGCGGCCCGAACCGACGGGTTGACCGCCGCGCCGCTGGCGTTCAGCTCGAGGGCGTCCTCGCCGGTGGCGGTCATCGCCGGCCAGAGCGCAGTGCCCGGGCCATTGGGATTGCCGGTCACCGCCAGCCGCGTCCAGTAGCTCTGCATCAGGTCGCTGAGCGCCGCCGCCTCGGGGGTGATGGTCGCCACGCCGAGCGCCGCGAAGGTGCGGAAGACGAACGCCAGCTCGCCCCCGTGGGTCGCGCCGATCTGCCCACCGCTCGCCCCGGGCGGCTGGTAGCTGAAGTAGTAGCGAGAGACAGGCTCGGTCTGACCCGCGGCGAGCGCCCGCGCGATGCGCCGGGAGCCGCAGGTGAAGGTGCCATCGGTGGTCACCGCCACCAGCGCCTTTCGCGGGGTGGTGAAGCGGGAGGCAGGGTACTGCGCCAGCACCAGGTTTCCACCGGCGGTGCCGTACTGCGCCCGGACGGCGGCCTCGTACTCCGCCACGGTCTGAACGTTCGGGACCATGCGGGAGGTCTCGTCGGAGTTGGTGCCGATGATCACCGCCGCATGGTTGTGCAGTCCCTGCCGCATCAAATCGGGCGGGTAGCCGGGGAGCACCACCCCGTCGATGTTGGGCAGGTAATGCATTCCCTGCGCGAGCGGCCCCCCTGCCGAAGGCACCGACGCGAGGGTCCTGGCCGACGTCGCCCGCATGCAGCCGATTGGATCCGTGTCCGACGAGCAATTGACCGCCTGCGCCACCGGCGCCAACAGGGTCATCACCTCGCTCAGCGTCTTGTTGTAGGCGCCGCCGCTCTCGATTCCTGCCGCTTTGAACAGGCCGCGGGAGCCCGGCGAGACGAGGTGAATCACCGTGTCCTGACCACCGGCCGATTCGCCGAAGACCATCACCTGGTTGGGATTGCCGCCGAACTTGCTGACGTTAGCGCGGACCCATCGCAGCGCCGCCTGCTGATCGAGGATTCCGTAGTTCCCCGACACGCCGGCATCGGACTCGGAGTTGAGCTGAGGGTGGGCGAAGAAGCCCAGCGCGCCGAGGCGGTAGTTGATCGCGATCGACACCACCCCGTGGCGGGTGGCGAGGTCCTGGCCCGAGTAGAGCCCTCCATTGTCGGACGAGCCGCCCTGGGTGTTTCCTCCTCCGTGAATGAAGACCATCACGCCGGCATCGACCGCGCCCTTCCCCGACCAGATGTCCAGCGTCAGGCAGTCCTCGTCGCCCCGGTAGCCACCGTCGGCGTCCAACTGCGGACACGAGGGGCCGGGAGCGGAGGCGAGGTGGACCGTGCTGAAGCACGCGGGCGCTTCGGGCGGCCGCCAACGCAGCGGGCCGACCGGAGGCGCGGCGAAGCGTACCCCGAGCCAGTGAATGATGCCGTTCTCGAGCACGCCTTGCTCCGGGCCGGTCTGGGTGAGCACCAGAGCCTCCGCGGGGGCCCCCGTGTACTGGCAGCCCGCTGGCCCTGCGTCGACCGGGCCGGCGTCGCCTGTCTGGCCACCGGCACCTCCCGCCGCGCCGCCACCGGCCCCGCCCCCCACCCCCGGCGCCCCGCCTCCGACTCCTGAAGCGGGCCCTCCGCAGGCGGTGAGCAGCAACGTCAACACGGCAAGGCAGACGGTGGTTTTCATGAGCAGGCTCAGAGCAGGCATCGTGCCAGCGGTCGCTCCCTCTGGAGGGGGCGGCCGTCGAGCCCTGAATTGAACACGAAGTACAGACGCCCGCGCGCGCTGCTTCTGCCGGCTCCACCCAATCGTTGCGGGTGCGCCAGCGATGTTCTCTGCTCGGCGGATGGCGAAATCGACGGCTCCCCTGATTCGGCGCCCGATGTTGCGGCTGGATCCGAGCACCGGTTCGCTGATCGAGCGCCGCTGGGAAGTGCGGGTGCTGTCCGGCGCCGCCAAGGGAGAGTCGGTGGTCCTCGGAGGCCCGCTGGTCGTCGGCAGCGGCCGCGCTGCGGGGCTCCGGCTGAACGACGAGACGGTCTCGCGCAAACACGCGCAGCTGACGGTGACGCGCGACGCGGTGCACGTCGTCGACCTCGGCTCCACCAACGGCGTTTTTCTCGGCTCGGCGCGGGTGCCGGAGGCGACGATCGACGAGGAAGCAGTGGTGTCGATCGGCACCTGCCGGTTGCGAATCGCGCCGGTGGACCACGACCTGGGCAAGCCAGAGGCGGCGGCCGGCTTTGGTGGGCTCGTCGGCCAAAGCCCCGCGATGCTCCGACTGTTCGGGGTGCTCACCCGGGTCGCGCCAACGGAGTCGGTCGTGTTGCTGCGGGGAGAGACGGGCACTGGAAAGGACGAGGTGGCCCGCGCGATCCACCGGTGCTCACATCGTTCGAAGGGGCCCTTCGTGGTCGTCGACTGCGCGGCGTTGACCTCGACGCTCGCGGAGACCGAGCTGTTCGGGCATGCGACAGGTGCCTTCACCGGGGCTGGCAACGCGCGGCCGGGCGCGCTCGAGCGCGCCAACGGCGGGACCCTGTTTCTCGACGAGGTGGGGGAATTGCCCCTGCCGCTTCAGCCGCTGCTGTTGCGCTTTCTCGAGTCGAGCGAGGTCCAGCGCGTCGGTGATGCGCAGCGACGGCAGCTAGATGTTCGAGTCCTCGCGGCGACCCACGCGCCCCTGAGGGCGCCCGCCTTTCGCGAAGACCTTTACTTCCGGCTGGCGGTGCTCGAGGTGGTGCTGCCGCCGCTGCGTGACCGCTCGGGTGATGTGCGGCGCCTCGCGCTCGCCTTCGCCCGCGCGCAGGAGGTCAAGCGGGAGCTCCCCGAGCCATTCCTCGCGTCGCTCGAAGCGCGCCCCTGGCCGGGCAACGTTCGTGAGCTGCGCAACGCGGTCGAGCGGGCCCTGGCGCTGTTCCCCAACGACTCGGCGCTCGAGCTCGCCACAGTCGACGCGACGACGGGAGAGGTCTTCTCGCGGCCGGTCATTCACAAGGATGCGGGCGCCGACGAGCAACGGACGCAAGTTGTTCGAGCGCTCGAACGGTGTGGCGGCAACCAGAAGCTCGCAGCGCAGATGCTGGGCATTGCGCGGGGCACGCTCATCACCCGGATGGAGCGCCTCGGAATCCGCCGGCCAAGAAAGGCCTGAGGCCGCGCCGGCTATTTCTTGAACTTGACGAAGTAGTTGCGCACCGCGACGTCGAGCAGCTCGACGGTCAGCCGCGGCTGCTGGTTGCGGTAGTGGGCGATGTCGATCAACTGGTCGAGCAGGTCGCGCGGCTGGCAGGCGGCGAACGGCCGGCGCATCGGGGTGAAGTGGGTGTCGACCAGCCACTGGATCACGTCCGCCTCGTACGGGACGTTGCGCTTGGTGCACATCAGGTCCCAGATTTGGTGGAACTGGTCCTCATCGGGCGCCTGGACCTCGAGCTTGTAACGGACGCGACGGAGGAAGGCGTCGTCGACCAGCTCGGCCGGGTTGAGGTTGGTGGAGAACGCGGTGAAGCAGTCGAAGGGCACCTGCATCTTCTTGCCGGTGTGGAGCGTGAGGTAGTCGACGTCGTTCTCGAGGGGGACGATCCACCGGTTGAGCAAGTCCCTGGGCGAGACCTTCTGCCGGCCGAAGTCGTCGATGAGCAACATCCCATTCATCGCTTTGAGCTGAAACGGCGCCTCGTAGTACTTCACGTCGGGCGAATAGATGAGGTCGAGCGTCTCCAGCGTCAGCTCGCCGCCGACGACCACCAGCGGCCGGGCACAGCGGACCCAGCGGTTGTCGTGGGCGTGGCTGCCCACCTCTTCCTGCTGCTGTTGATGAAGAATGGGGTCGAACACCCGGATGATGAAGTCGTCCACCAGCAGCGCGTGGGGGACGTAGATGTCGCCCTCGTAGCAGCGGATCAAGCTCTGGCAGATCGCCGTCTTTCCGTTGCCGGGCGCGCCGTAAAAGAAGATCGCGCGGCCGGAGTTCAGCGCCGGGCCGAGGCTGTCGTAGACGTAGTCCTTGATGATCAGATCGCCGAACTTGTCCTCCATCCGGTTGCGAGTGATTCGGCTGCCCCGCAAGGACTGGGCCTTCACCGCCTCGAACCAGTCTTCCATCCGCACCGGTGCGGGGCCGTTGTAGCGGTTGCGGTCGTGGATCTGCCGCAGGGTGTCGGTGGCGAAGGTGGTGAGGGTGAAGAGGAGGCCGGACTTTCCGACGCCCATCCCTCCGCCCTTGAGGTCGAGGAACTTCTGCTTGCGCAGGCCGTCGATGATGTCGTCGACGATCACGCTCGGCAGGCAGATGCGCTGGGCGATCTCCGAGCCACGCATCTCGCCGGTGGAGAAGAGCGCCTTGAGGATCAGCTCTTCGATCATCGTCTGCGTCAGCCCGGTCTCGGCGAGGGTGCGGGGTTGGGGCGGGAAGAAGCGGGGGGCGATCCGGCCCGCGGGCGCCGACGGCGGGGGCTCGGGGACATCGCGGCGCTCCTTGCCGCTGCGGCGGTTGACGGCGGCCTGGTCGATGGGCTGCGACTGGTGCGTCGGCACCGGCGGAATCGGGCCGCGGGAGGAGATGTTCGAAGGGGGAGGCACCGGCGGAGTCGAGGCGGGCAGCGGCGGTGGAGCAGGCGCAGCCGGCGGCGCCCCCGGCTGGCTCCCCGGGCGGTAGCCGACCTGGCTCGCCGGTGCGTTGCGGGGCTTGGGAAGCGAAGTGGTGACCTGCGACTGGGGCGGCGCCGCGCGCACGGGCGCGGGCGCGGGCGTGCGCTGCTCGGAGGTGGGGCCGGCGTCGTCGAGGACCTCTCGATCTCCAACGAACGTCGACTCCCGGGGTTCCTTCGGCATGGGCCGGAGCGTAGATCCACCCTGCACCCAAACGAAGCATCTGGACCTCGTGGTGGGGAATGATGCCACCGAGCTGATCCGGTTATCCTTGGCGCTCGTGCGTTCCCTGCTCGCGGTCGCTGCGCTCTGTGCCTGCACCACCGCGCTCGCCGGCCCGCGGCCCAAGGGTGCGCCGCATCCGACCGTCAAGCCGACGAAGCCGGTCGCGCCAGCTCCGGTTCCCGCGGCGGTGGCGGTGGACCCGTCGCTCAACTCGGCCGCGCTGCTGGAGAAGGTGAGGGCGCTGTATGCGTCGCTCGCTTACGACGAGGTGATTCCGGCGGCCGAGGGGGTGCTCGCGCGCGAGGACCTCACCGTCGACCAGCGGCTCGAGGCCTACCGCTACTACGGCAGCGCGAAGGCGATCGTCGTCGACCCCATCGAGGCCGAGAAACCCTTCCGGATGCTCCTGCGCAGCCGGCCGGAGTACGACCTTCCCGCGGGGACGCCGCCGAAGATTCTCACCGTCTTCCGCAAAGTGCAGAGCGAGGAACGGGCGCTCTCGGAGCAGCTGCGCGAGGTCGAACGGGTGCGAATCGTTGCCGGCCTGAGGTTGCTCGGCGAGGCGCCGGCGCGGGCGAAGGGCGGAAGGCCGCTGGGGCTGAGCTTCCGGCTCAGAGATCCCACCGGGGCGGTGGACTCGATTCGCGTCCCGTATCGCCGCGCGGGTGAGCACAACTTCTCGTCGCTGGCGCTGCAGCGCTCCGACGAAGGCGACTGGCGGGGCCAGATCCCCGGCGAGTTCACCGCCAGCGAGCGGGGCTTCGCGCTCGAGTACTACGTCGAGACGCTCGACCCCCACGGCGCGCTGCTGACGCTGGGCACCGAGCGCGAGCCGAAGAAGATCGAGATCGCGCCTGGCAGCATGCGGCAATCGCGCCCCCCGCTGCCGCGCTGGGCGTTCTTCACCGGCGTCGGCGTCACCGCGGTCACCGGCCTGGGCGCCGGCGGCCTCGGGCTCGCGCTCAACACCACCCAGGCCGACTATCGGGCGCACGCCAATGCTCCGGGCAACATCGACGGCGCCCAGCTGGCCCAGAAGGCGCGCGCGGGAGATCTGCTCGCCGTGGCAACCAACGCCGCGCTGGTGACGGCGGGCGTGGCGCTGGTCGCGACCGCGGTGATGGCCCCGTTCATCAACTGGAGCAACGAACCCTGATCGCCGCAGAGTGACGGTCGAACGCCGTCGGATGCTGCGCGCCCCGCGCTGCGCAGGTTCGTCGGCCAGTTCGGCGAAGACCACCCAGAGAAGAAACCGCCCGAGCAATCGCACTTCAGTCGATCTATGACGTCGACAAAAAGGAGCGCCAACATGCGTCACACCCTGAGCCACGCAGTTCGAATGGCGGTCATTTTCTCTTCGGTCGCATCGGCGGCCGACAGCCAGACAGACGCGGTGAAAGAGGCCAGGGAAACGGTCGAGGCGTTCAAGAAGACCGACGCGGCGCTCAAGAAGCACCTCGACAAAGCCGTGGCCTATGCGGTGCTCCCGCGGGTGCAGAAGGGCGGGTTTCTCGTCGCCGGCGGTGGCGGCGAAGGCGTGCTCTTCGAGAAGGGTGTGGCAGTGGGCAAGGTGAAGATGAGTCAGGTGACGTTCGGTGCACAGGTTGGCGGTCAGTCGTTCAGTGAGCTGGTTATCTTCAGCACCGCTGCGGCGCTCAAAGACTTCAAGGACGCCAAGACCGACCTCGAGGCCGGGGGCACCAGCGCCGTCGCGGGCAACGCGGGCACGACCAAGAACCTCGAGTTCAAGAACGGCGTGGCCGTCGTCACGATGGTGCGCGGCGGCGCGATGGCTGAAGCCTCCGTCGGCGGTCAGAAGTTCGAGTACTCAGTGTTCGCGAAGCACTGACCGGCTCTTGCCGTCTTCATCGAGCAGTTCCTCGACGAAGCGCGGATGACGGCGGTGCTAGCGGCGCGAATCACCCACGACGCAGCGCTCGGCCGGCGCTACCCCCTTGCGTGCCCCAGAGTTCGTGCAGCCGCTCGAGGGGAGTTGTCGAAGTGATCGGAATTGCTTGGCGCGACCATCCACTTCAAATTCGTGGTGACCGGGCGCTGCAAT
>JAYVRT010000881.1:0-12999 GCA_043776025.1 Archangiaceae bacterium
GGTGACGGTGTTGCGGAAGAACCAGACGCCGTCGAGCAGATCGGCCTTCTTCACCACGTTCGGCTGAACGCGGTTGATGTCACCGTTGCTCTGCGCGCAAGCCGCCAGGAACAGCGTGGCGGTCGCGGCAGCGAGTGCGCGAAGGGACGAGGGGTTCATCTTGCCTCCAGGGGTAAGTTTCATGTCAGTAGGACGCCGAGAAAGTGAAGTTGACGCTGGTTGCGTTGGAGGCCGCGTTGTTCACGGCCCAGAAGGGGAAGCGGATGTAGCCAGCCTGGCCGCTGGCGCCCGGCGAGCGCGGGACCTGAATCGTCGACGCGGAGAGGCTGATGCCGAAGTGGTCGTTGAGCGAGTAGTCGGCGGCGACCACGCCGAAGGTGCGATCAAGCTGGCCCTGGGCGGTGGCGACGGTGTTGCCGTTGCTGTCGACCGCCTGCGGCGTGTACTGGTCGTTGGGGATCTGGTAGCGCCAGTAGTGGAGGTAGGTGTAGCCGACAGAGAAGGAGAGCTCGTCGGTGACGCGCAACTTCACGTTGCCGCCGACCGAGACGCTCCAGGCGGTGTTCATGCCCGCGGAGTCCGACAGCGTCTCACCGGCGCGGCTGAGCACGGTGAGCTCGCCAGCGGCGTTGCGCGTCTTGCCCTGCTCGGCGAGGCTCTGCGCGCGGATGGCGTTCATCGGGTTGGTGTGGAAGGCCCGCGAACCGCCGCTGGTGAGGAGGAACTCGAACCGGCCCGCGGCCTTGGCGACCGAGAGGCCGGCGGACAGCGAGGTGATCAGGCCCGCGTTCCAGCTCTCGAGGGTGGTCGGGATCACGAAGCCGAACGAGGGCGAGATCGAGATTCCGGTGAACTCATTCTTGATCAGCCCCGGCGCCGAGATGCCGAAGCGTGTGTCCCAGGGAGCGAAGCGGCGGCCGTTGGCGTTGTCGGGGAGCGTGTACTCGTAGGTGACGCGGCCGGAGCCGCTGAGGGCGAGGATCTGGCTCTTCACCTTGAAGGCGTAGCGCAGGCCGACCGAGAGGTTGGCGGCGAGGTACGCGTAGTAGTTGGGGTTGACGAAGGTGCCGGTGCCGAGCCAGTGGTCAAGGTCGGCGCTGAGCGTGAAGCCGGTGGCTGCCTCCTTCGCCGCCTCGCTCGCGGTGATGCTGGTCGAGGTGGTGGCCGCAGGTCCGGCGCCGGGAGCGGAAGCGGCCGGGGCCTGGGCGGCGATCGGGTTCGGCGCCGCGGTCGGGTTGGTCGTGACGCCTTCTTCGTGGGCGACGCTCGGAATCGGCTGGAAAGATTCGACGACACCCAGCGTTCCTGCACGCGGAGTGGCCAACGCCAGGGTCGGCGCCATCACCACGAGCAGGAGTGCAGCCTTCAGAGTTTTCAAATCGGCCTCCACCGGACGTCTGCGCCCCCAAACGGATACACGGGTGCGCGGGCGGCCATGAGCAACGTTCGTTCCAACGGGTTTACGAGCGACGAGAAGGCCCAAGGGCCTGAAACGGTTCCGGAAACTGATTTGGGCTCGGAAGCGGTGGTAGCCACTGCCATGGCGCAGGCGTTTAGACCTGTTAGCTCTGGGGGCAGCAGGGTCACCGAGATCGACAGCAAACCGTCACCTGGATCCAACGTAAGTAAGAGTCCGGAAAGGGGCCGCGCTGTAGCACACGCCCTTGCTTTGGATCAAACCTCGATCCGATGACGCGCCGCGCTACTCTTCGGACGCCAGCAGCCGTTCGAGGCGGGCCGCTTCGACGCGGAGCACGAACGTCTTTTCCTGCGAGAAGGTGACCGCGCCCGGCACTCCCCGCACCTTGCGGACGTGCTTGAGCGGGACGTAGCTGACCTCACCCCGGGGCTGCCCCTTGAGGTCGGAGTGGTGCAGCGCGAGGTGGGCGGCGTCGAGCAGCAGCTCTTGCGGCGCGCTCGCACCGCGCTCGAGCGGAATGACGACGTGCGCGCCGGAGACGCCGCGCGCGTGGAGCCACAGGTGGTGGGGCCGGCCGAGCTTGAAGGTCAGGGTGTCGTTGTCGAGGCTGCCCTTGCCGACCCAGATGCGCGCGCCGCCGGCGCCGCGGTACTCGCGGTAGGCGCGCGCGGGGCTCTCGGTTTTGCGGCGTTTGGGTGAGGCCGCCGGTGGAGCCGCGAAGAGCGCGGCGAGCTTTCCCTCGAGCGCCACCTTCTCGGCGTCCAGCTGGGCCAGGCGCTTGCGTGACAGCTCGGCGCCCCGGGTGAGCCGGCGGTACTGGTGGAACAACCACTGGGCCTGCTGCAGCGGGGTGCGCGACGGTTCGAGGGTGATGGTGCGCTGGGAGATCTCTCCCTCGGGGGAGTACTCAGTCAACGAGATCTCCTTCGCGCCCCGCGGCACCTCGCCCAGGTGTTGCTTGAGCAGCTCGCCGTCCTGCCGGAAACGGGCGGCGGCGCCGGTGCGCGCGGCCTCGGCCTCGACCTTCTTGCGGGTCCGCGCGAGCCGGGCGAGCTGGGTCAGCAGCGGCTTCTTCGCCACCTCGAGGGCACGGGCGCTCTCGTGGCCGGCGAAGAGCGCCTCCGCGGCGCGAGCCACCGTCAGCTCGGACGACGCGGCGACGGTGGCCAGGCGCGAGGTCCCCGGTGGCGCCGCCGAGGCGCGGGGAACGAACAGGGTGCCGACGCGCTCGGGGGCGGGGGCCTCGGCGCTGACGGCGAGGATCCGTTCGGCGTTGGTGAGGAGGATCGCCGGCGGCGCCTCGAGCTCGAGCTGCAGCTGCAGCCCGGTTCCGTCGAGGTCGAACTGGAGGACGGCGCGCTGCAGCTGGCTGCTCGCCCCGGTGAGCCGGGCACCGGTGAGCCGCTGGCGCAGCAGGTGCTGAAAGCCGCTCGCCTCTCCCGGGGTCCCCTTCGGCCGGTCGTCGACGATCGACAGCCGCCCGACCTGGGGCGCGGCGCACAGGTGGAGCGTCACCGAGCGGCCCGGGGTTCGAAGCTCGAGCCACACCCGGCCGGGCGCCGGCGCGTTCGCCTTCTGGAGCACCGCTCCCGTCAGGTGCGCGTCGAGCTCGGCGGCGACCGCGGCCAGCTCCGAGGGCCGAAGGGACACCGGGTCTCAGACCGCGCTCGGCTGCAGAGCGAGCGCGATCACCTCCTCGAGGTTGAAAGGATGCGGCGGCGCGAGCTGGCCGAAGCTGCAGTCGCGCGGGGACTTGTCGGTGCGCCAGCGGAGAAAGGTCGCCCCGTGCCGGAGGCGGTCGCCCTGGAGGTAGTCGAACTTCACCTCGACGACGAGCTCGGGCCGCAGCGGGGTCCAGGAGAGGTCCTTGGTCCCCGACCAGCGGCTGGGGCCCCCCGGCGTCCGCCCTTCGCCAAAGCTGGTGCCGCCCTCGTAGGGCTTCACGGTCTCCACCAGCTCGCGCTTCTGCTTCGCGGTGAAGGAAGAGGTGTGGCCGATGTGGTGGAGCACGCCCTGCCCGTCGTAGAGGCCGAGCAGCAGCGCCCCGACGGTGCCAGCGGCCTTGCCGGCGCGCCAGCCGCCGACGACGCAGTCCGCGGTGCGGCCGTGCTTCACCTTCACCATCACCCGCTTGCCCGGCAGGTAGGGCAGCTCGGCGCGGCGGGCGATGACGCCGTCCATCCCGGCGCCCTCGAAGCGGTTGAACCAGTCGGCGGCGACCTTCGGGTCGAGGGTCTGGGGCGTCGGGAACAGCCCGTCGGCCACCGGCACGACCTCGAGCAGCTTCGCCCGGCGCTCGGCGAAGGGCCGCTGGCGCCAGTCTTCGTCGCCCAGCGCGAGCAGGTCGAAGGCGACGAAGCCGGCGGGCGTTTCCTTCGACAGCTTGTTGACCCGCGAAGCCGCGGGGTGAATCCGCTGCTGCAGTGTCTCGAAGTCGAGGCCTCTGGGGCCGGGCACGAACAGCTCGCCGTCGAGCACGCAGTTCGCCGGCAGGTGGGCGGCGAGCGAAGCGACGACCTCGGGGAAGTAGCGCTCGAGCGGCTGCCCGTTGCGGCTGCACAGGTGGACCTTGTCTCCGTCCTTGAACGGGAGGGCGCGGAACCCGTCCCACTTCGGCTCGTAGAGCCACCCCGGGCCCTCGGGGATCGCGTCCTGGGCTTCGCAGAGCATCGGCTCGAGCGGGGAGGTGAAGGGCAGAGTCATCGGGGGGCACGATGTTACGCACACCCCCGCCCCGCCGGAGCGCTTCGTTTTCCTATTGGCGCAGCGCGGCGAGCAGCCGGAGAACCAGGCCAATGCCGCAGAGCGCCGAGGTGGCGAGGTACCCGGCCGCCGACGACACCGAGGTGTCGAGGTTGTTCGCGCCCAGGGTCGCGGCGCCGGCGCACACAGCAACGAGGAAGAGGAAGGAGGGCATGGTCCACCTTGGTTGCCGGCCCGTTGGGAAGCGATCCACCCCACCCGCTCGAAAGCTTGCGCCAGGGTCCGGGGCTGGGCAGGTTCGAGAGGTGAAGTCTCCTTCGACACTCGTCCTGGCGGGGTTGCTCGCTCTTCCGGCGTTGGCGCAGTCCCCGGCGCTGGCGGTGCCGGTGGGCAGCGTCGGCGTCGCCTACCTCGAGGCGAGCTCCGAGTCCGAGCTCGGCGTGCGTGTGGTCTTTGCGGCGAGCACGGTCCCGGGCCTATCGGATTGGTCGACGGGAAAGGGTACCGCCGCGACCGCGGCGATCGCGATCGGCGGCGACCTCGTCCTTTTCGACGCCCGGGGCCCGCTCGGCCGTGTTCCGGGAGGGACAGCCGCGGCGCGGTTCTGGTGTGAGAACGACGGTGGGGTGCAGTTTCGGGCCGAGCTGGCGGTGAAGCTGCCACCGGCCGCGCTGAAGCGGAAGCTGGTGGGCCTCGAGCGCTTGCAGCAGCTGGCGGCCTTCGTGGCCGTCGTCCCTCACGACCCGAAGGCGAAGTTCAAGGCCGGAGGGGTCGCGTGGCGCACCACCTCGGACGAACGCGTGCTCGACGGCGATCTCGACGGCGACAAGAAGCCCGACGCGGTGATCTTCGTCGCGCCCGATGCGGCCCACAACTGCGACGGGAAACCGAAGAACAACCTGCAGATCTCCCTCCTCGCGGGCGACCGCTACGACCCCCTGCGCTGCTGTGGCCCGTGAGGCCGGCGCCGTGCGCACCCAGGCCGAGGCGCTCGCGTGGATCCGCCGCGTGCGCCTTGCGACCGCCTCGGCCCACTTCGACGGCGTGCCGTGCTTCGCCGAGGCCGTGGCGGGCGGGCGGATCAAGGGCAGCTGGTGGGGCCACCCGAAGGGGAGGTTGATCTTCACGCTCGGCGAGGCGCTGGGCGACGCGGACGAGGTGATGGGCCTGAAGCTGCTGGAGGGAAAGGCGACGCTGCTCCACTGCTCGCTCTGGCCGGCCCTGCTGGCGGTGGTGCTCGACGAGGCGTGGCGCACCGCTCGGGCAAAGACGATCCCTCCCGGCGCGAGGACGCTGTGGCGCAAGGTCGAGAAGGCGTCGGTGCGCGGAGCGGCGAAGGCCGAAGCGGACGCGCTCGAGGGCTCGCTGCTGGTGCACTGCGCCTCGGAGCACACCGACAAGGGCCGCCATGAGAAGCGGCTCACCGCGTGGAGCCGATGGGCCGCGGCCCGCGAGATCGAGCCGACCCCGGGTGGGCCCGAGGCGGGGCTGCGCGCGCTGCGTGAGTTCGCCGGCGGACATCGCTGGGCCCTCGAGTAGCGTCAGAACGACTTGAGGTCCTTGAGGATCCGCTTGGAGATGACGATCCGCTGGATCTCTCCGGTGCCCTCGAAGATGTCGTAGACGCGGATGTCGCGAAACCACTTCTCGACGAGGTTGTCGTTCATCACCCCGGCCGCGCCCATCACCTGGGTGAGATCCGCCAGGGTGTCGACCGCCGCCCGCGCCGCGTAGGCCTTGGACATCGACGCTTCCTTGGCGTTGCTGATGCCTGCGTCGGCCATCCACGCCGCGCGCCAGACGAGCATCCGCGAGGCCTCGAGCCGGCGCTTGCTCCGGGCGATCAGCTCTTCGACGTGGTGGTAGCGCGCCACCGGGCGCCCGAGGTCGAAGTGCTCCTTGGCGAAGTCCACCGCCTTCTCGTAGGCGGCGCGGCCGATGCCGACCGCCATCGCCGCGACCATCGGCCGGGTGGTGTCGAAGGTCTTCATCGCGCCCATGAAGCCCTCCTTGCCCTCGTAATATTTCTCGCCGCCGAGCAGGCAGTCTTCGTGGACGCGACAATCCTCGAGCACCAGCTCCGCGGTCTCCGAGGCGCGCAGGCCCATCTTCTCTTCGATTTTCCCGACGCTGAAGCCGGGGGTGCCCTTCTCGACGACGAAGGCGCGGTGGCCGGCGCGGCCTTTGCTCGCGTCGACGGTGGCGAAGATGACCACCCAGGACGCGCGGGCGCCGTTGGTGATGTAACACTTGCGGCCGTTGAGGACCCAGTGGTTGCCGTCCTTGCGGGCGGTGGTGCGGATGCCGGCGACGTCGCTGCCGGCCACCGGCTCGGTGAGGCCGTACGCGCCCCAGCGCGGCTCTGGCGCTTTGAAGACGCCGAGGTACTTCGCCTTCTGCTCCGGGGTGCCCATGATCGCGACGGGCGGACCACCGAGCCCGGGCCCCGGCAAGGTGAGGATGATCGCCGGGTCACCCCAGGCCATCTCCTCGGCGCCGAGCGCCGCGAGCCGGTTCGCCTGCTTGATGCCCTTGTCCTTCTGGTCGCCCAGGCCCTCGCCGCCCAGCTCCTTCGGCAGCCCGCCCATCGAGATCCCCAGGTCCTTCACCTTCTGGAGGAACTCCGTCGGAATCCGGTGGAGCCGATCGGACTCGAGGGCGATCGGACGCACCTCGTTCTCGGCGAACCAGTGAATCATTCCGCGAACGTTTTCCTGCTGCTCGGAGAGGCTGAAGTCGATCATGGCGGGCTCCGGCTCAGCTGAGCGAGGGGTGCAGCGAGGGCAAGGGGAAGAGGTCCGGCGCGGTCAGGCTCCGGCCGAGCTCGGCCGCGGCGACGGTGGCGTCGGCGGCCTGGGCGTGAAGTCCGTAGACGGCGAGCGTCTTCGCGTCGCGCATCCACTTCTCTGCCGGGTGGTCCTGCAGGTAACCCGCGCCGCCGAGGATCTGCACCGCCGAGTTGGCGCAGAAGAACGCCGCCTCCTGCGCGTGGGACTGGGCGAGGGCGATCTCACCGGTGGGGTTCTTGCCCGCGTCGAAGGCCCAGGCCGCGCGCCAGACCATCCAGCGGGCGGCGTCGACCGCGGTGGCGAGGTCCGCCAGGAGGAAGGCGATCGCCTGGAAGTGGCCGATCGGCTTGCCGAAGGCCTGGCGCTCTTCGGCGTAGGCCCGCGCGTATTCGTAGGACGCGTGCGCCAACCCGACCGCGCGCGCCGCGGTGACGAGGCTGAGGCGGTCGTAGTGGGCACGCAGCAGCTCGGGAAGCGTGCCGGGAGAGTCGAGGCGATCTCCCTCGGGCACCGCCGCGCCCTCGAGGGCGAGCTCCCGCACCGGGACGGCCTGCAGGCCCAACGTGGTCATCGTCCGCAGCGTCCGCAGCCCGGGGTTGCCGGCGCGAACGAGGAAGACGCCGGCCCCGGCGAGGCCGGCTCCGGGCTCGACCTGGGCGATCACCAGATGCAGCGCCGCGTCGCCGCCATAGAGCACCCACGCCTTCTTCCCCGTCAGCGACCAGCCGGCCGGGGTGCGGGTCGCGGTGGTGCGGAAGTCGTCGTTCGCCTTGCCTTCTTCGGCGGCGGCGAGCGCGGCCCGGCCTCCCGACTGCTGCAGCCCCTTGAGCGCGGCGTGCGCGGCGGGCGTCCCCAGCGCCAGCAGCAGCTGCGAGGCAGCGCCGGGCGCATCGAGCGCGAAGCAGGCGCCGATGTCCCCCGCGGAGAGCTCCTCTTCGATCAACACCCGGACCAGCGTCCCCATCCCCTGCCCGCCCGCGGCCTCGGGCCACTCGACGCCGGTGAGCCCGAGCTCGGCGTAGGCGCCGCGCAGCGCATCGGAGACCCCGCCCTTCTCGATCGCCCGCAGCTTCGGCCGCAGCTGCTTCACGGCGAACTGCCGCACCGTCGTCTGGATCTGCGACAGCTCATCGCCCAAGTCGAAGGTCACCATGTCCAACACCTCACGAGATTGATTCTGAAATCACCTCTGACTAGTCCGCGTTTGACTCAAGAGTCAATCTCGGGCCAGCGCCGGTCGGCCTTGCGAGTCGTCGAGGCGTGCGCCTAAGAGCCACCCCATGTTCACCCTGCTGACGATGCTGGTGCTGGCTCAGAACGACTCGATGCTGCCGCTGCTCAGCCGCGGCCAGTTGGTGCTGGTCGAGCCGGGAAGCGACGGCCGGTTCGGCTCGGCGACCGCGCTGGTGATCGTCAACGCGCCGCCGGAAAAGGTGTGGGCGACGCTGCTGAAGATGGAAGAGTTCAAGGACTTCATGCCCAAGGTGATCACCAGCGACCTGCTGCGCCGGGAAAAGGACGAGATGGACTTCCACTTCGTGATCGAAGTGCCGGGCCCCGACACCGACTACAACATCCGCTACACCAAGGACGACGCGAAGATGACGCTCACCGGCTCGTGGGTGAAGGGCGACCTCAAGGGCAGCAAGTGGCTGTGGAAGGTCGAGGCCCTGCCCGAGGGCAAGTCGCTGCTGTCGCAGCAGCTGTCGCTGAGGAACTTCTCTTCGCTGGCGGCGAGCGTCGAGGACGAGCAGCAGACGATCACCGTCGGGGTCAACGTCAGCTCGGGCATCGCCGGGGTCAAGGCACTGAAGCGGCGCTGCGAACAACCTCCTCCCGCCGCCACCGCCGCGGCGCCGGCGAAATAGGCGACCGACCCGATGCTGCTCTGGATCAAGTCGCTGCACGTGATGGCGATCATCAGCTGGATGGCGGGACAGCTCTACATCTACCGGCTGTTCGTCTACCACGCGATGGAGACCGAGGCGGTGGTGATGGAACGGTTCCAGGTGATGGAGCGCCGGCTGCTCAACGGCATCACCACCCCCGCGGGGGTGATCTCGGTGATCACCGGGGTGGCGATGTTGGTGATGGAGCCGACGCTGATGACCCAGCCGTGGATGCACGCCAAGCTCGCCTTCGCCGTCGGGCTGCTGGTGATGAATGGGCTTTGCTACCGCTACCGGGCCCAGCTGATCCGCGCGCCCCAGGAGACGCCGCACAAGACCTTCCGGCTGCTCAACGAGGTCCCGACGCTGCTGATGATGGGGATCGTGATCATGATCATCGTCCGCCCCTGGGCGCGATGAGCGGTTTCCCCCAGGACTTCGTCTTCGGCGTCGCGACCTCCGCCTACCAGGTCGAGGGCGGCATCGAGAACGACTGGTCCGACTGGGAGAGGGCGGGCAAGCTCAAGGACCCGAAGGCGCGCTGTGGCCGGTCGGTGGACCACTGGGGCCGCTTCGCCGACGACGTCGGGCTGATGCAGCAGCTGTCCGCCGGAGCCTACCGGATGTCGCTGGAGTGGGCCCGGGTGGAGCCCGAGCCGGGCAAGTTCGACGACGCCGCCTGGGCCCAGTACCGCCAGCGGCTGGAGTTGCTGTGCAGCAAGAAGATCCGCCCGGTGGTGACGCTGCACCACTTCACCCACCCCCGCTGGTTCCACGCCCAGTGCCCCTGGCATGAGCCGTCGTCCCTGGTGGCGTGGACGCGCTACGCGAAGAAGTGCGCCGAGCTGTTCGATGGGCTCGACGTCGCGGTGGTGACCTTCAACGAGCCGATGGTGTTCCTCCTCGGCGGGTACCTCGCCGGCCAGCTTCCGCCGGGCATCGCCGACGCGCGGCAGACCTGGGCGGCGCTGTGCAACATCGCCCGGGCCCACGTGATCGCCCGCGAGGCGCTGCTCGACCGGGCGAAGAAGGTGACGGTCGGCATCTCCCAGCACCTGATGGACTTCGTGCCCCAGCGCCGCTGGCACCCGATTGACCAGGCGCTCAGCCGGCTCGCTGAGCTCAACTTCAACCACGCGCTGCTCGAGGGGCTCACCACCGGCGACCTGAAGCTTCAGTTTCCGGGGATCACCTCGGGCAGCAGCCGCATCGACGGCGCGCGCGGGTCGATGGATTACCTCGGCATCAACTACTACACCCGCGCGCACCTGAAGTTCGTCGCCGCCAAGCCGTTCATCCAGTTCAACTTCATCGACGTCCACCACCGCGGGCTGACCGACATCGGCTGGGAGTACTACCCCGAAGGCTTCGGCCGGCTGCTGCGGACCCTGCGGCACTTCGACAAGCCGGTGTGGATCACCGAGAACGGCATCGACGATCGCACCGGGAAGCGGCGGACGAAGTTCCTCCACGACCACCTCGCCCAGGTGCTCGCCGCCCGCGCCGACGGCATCGCCGTGCAGGCGTATCTGCACTGGAGCCTGCTCGACAACTTCGAGTGGCTCGAGGGCTGGGGCCCACGGTTCGGGCTGTTCCGGGTCGACTTCGACACACTCGAGCGCACGCCGACGCCGGCCTGTGACTACTTTCGCGAAGTGGCGGTGACCCACTCGCTGCCGGCGCTCTGACGGGCTCGCGGTGACCCTCGCTCGCAGCCCCGGCCCAACTGACGGTCAGGCTGGCGCCGCGGCGCAAGGCAGCGCTGCCGGTGGTCGAGCAGGTCGCGGTGCACTAGTCTTCACTGCATGAGTACCAAAGCGACTACCAGCCGAATGCGAAAGACCGCGATCTCGGTGCCGTCGACGCTCCTCGCGCAGATTGATCGCGCGGCACACCAGCGCGGCGAGTCGCGCAGCCGGTTCATCCAGCGGCTTCTCTCGGAGGCGATCCGGGCCAAGAACGACGCCGACTTCACGCAACGCCTCAACGCGTTCTTCGAGGAGGCGGGGGGTGCGGAGGCGTACCGCAAAGAGATCGAACGTTGGGAGCTGTCCCCCTCCTGGGCAGCTGAGCGCTGGTGATTCTGCGCGGCGACGTCTTCTGGATTCGCTTCAAGGGGTCCGGCTCGGAGCCGATGGGCCGCAGGCCAGCGGTCGTCGTTCAGCATGACCGCTACAACCGGAGCGCGATTCAGACGACGATCATCGCGGCGATCACCTCGAATCTCGGGCTCTCAGCGATGGCGGGGAACGTCCGGCTCGCGAAAGGCGAAGCGGGCCTCCCTCGACCTTGCGTGATCAACGTCTCTCAGGTCGCCACGGTCGACAAAGGCAGGCTCACCGAGAGGATCGGAGCGCTCAGCGGCAACAAGCGCAGGGAGCTGATCGAGTCGCTCGGCCTCGTCTTCGGGCCGGAGGCGCCCGAGCACTGAAGCGTCAGACGCGGCGCAAATAGTCGCGCAGGACCGCCAGCGTCTGGTGCATCAGCTCTTCCTGGTAGCGGTAGGCCATCTCCTGGCCCATCGGCACCAGCATCGACAGCGAGTAGCGGCGCGAGCGGGCGGAGAGCTCTTCGAGCCGGGTGATGATCTTCTCGACCACGCTCTTCTGGTCCGCGGTCGCATCCTTCGCCGAGGCGTGGGCGATGTCGCCGATGGTGGCCGAGGCGCCGAAGACCTTGGTCAGCTCGCTCTCCAGGCCGACCCGCGCGGCGTCGAGGCGCCAGAGCCGGAAGCGGTGGCCGAAGCCCATTGCGTTGAAGAGCAAGCTCAGCGCCATCACCACGTAGGCCCAGTTCGCCGGCGGCATCACGTCGACGAGCCAGGGCGCGTACTCGTCGGCGAGCTCCGGCCCGCCGTGCTCGAAGAAGTCGCGCGAGGTCGAGACCAGCTCGAGCCCGGTGGCGTTGGGGGTGTCCTTGTTGTGGCGCATGAACTCGGGGAACTGCTTCGCCAGCAGGCCGAGGACGTCGGAGATCTGTGAGCGGCCGGCGCAGCCGTTGCCCAGCACCAGGGTCTCGACCCGCAGCACCCGCTTGTCTTCCGGCGGCAGCAGCTTCACCGCGTCGTACTGGCCAGCGCCGATTCGCCCGGTGCGCAGGTGCGGAATCCGCCGGGCGATGACGTCGGCGTGGGCGAAGCCGGCCATTTGCAGCCCCATCTGGCGGATCGCCTTCTTCACCAGCTCGGCGTCCTCGTCCATCACCAGCACCGCCAGGTCGAGCTCGCCCTTCGCCGCCAGCTCGAGCTGCTCGCTCAACGGGTGGTTGGTGAGGACCAGCCCCAGTCCCTTGAGCTCCTCGAGCTCGAGCAGCTGGTCGGCCAACACCGCGGCGCCGCTGCCGGCGGGCCCGATGCCGATCTTCATCCCTTTGAGCTGGGCGAACTCCTTGATCGAATCCGCGGTCTTGCCGAAGAACATCACCGACTCGGCCTTGGGCAGCCGCCCCAGCAGCTGCGGCGGATTCTCGCCCCAGGAGGTGCCGTCCTGGGCCAGGCCGATCGCCACCTCGCAGCTGCTCGCCGCGGCGGTGAGGCGTCGCACGTTGTCGGCCGACCCTTCGGAAGTGACGTTGCGGACCTTGCCCTTCTCCTTCGCCGCGAGCACCGCCAGCTGGTCGACGAGCCGGTGGTAGTTGCCCTCGGCCGACCCGGAGACGAAGCCGACGTCGAGCCGGTGGAGGTCGCTGCGCAGGTTGAGGCGGGAGACGGTGAAGCCCAGGGCGGCGACGACCGCCACCCCCAGGCCCAGCTTGAGCCACAGCGCCCGGCGTTGTTCGGGGGTCTGCTTCGACTCGCTGCCCAGCGCCCTGCTCAGGTCCTTTTGAGCCACGGGCGGACAGTAGCGAAGAGGGCCGGCCTACACGACCTTCAAGATTGCCGCCTCGAGCTTCGACTTCGGCGGCGCGCCCACCAGCTGGTCGACGACCTTGCCGCCCTTGAAGAAGAGCAGCGTCGGGAAGGCGCGCACCCCGTAGGTCTGGGCGTACTCCTGTTGGTCATCGCAGTTGATCTTCACGATCTTGAGCTTGCCGGCGTACCGGGCCCCGAGCTCTTCGAGCGTGGGGGCGATCGCCTTGCAGGGCGCGCAGTGGGTGGCGTTGAAGTCCACCAGCACCGGCGTGCTGGACTCCAGCACCT
The DNA here is from genome assembly GCA_043776025.1 of Archangiaceae bacterium. Taxonomy (GTDB): domain Bacteria; phylum Myxococcota; class Myxococcia; order Myxococcales; family Myxococcaceae; genus JAYVRT01. Next base: position 12,940 of record JAYVRT010000881.1, read on the forward strand.
GCGAACGGAACTCGGCGTCGGTCAGGTCGGTCGTGTGATTGCCCATGGCTGTCTGGAATG
>JAYVRT010000882.1:0-12990 GCA_043776025.1 Archangiaceae bacterium
CGGGACCGAGTTCCTGACCGGCTACCTGATCGAGAAGTCGCTCTCGATCGACAACATCTTCGTGTTTGTCATCATCTTCTCGGCGCTGGCCATCCCCGCGCAGTACCAGCATCGGGTGCTGTTCTGGGGCATCGTCTCGGCGCTTTTGATGCGCGCGGGGATGATCTTTGGCGGCGCGGCGCTGATTACGAAGTTCCACTGGCTCATCTACGTCTTCGGGGCCTTCCTGGTCTTCACCGGCGTCCGGATGTTCCTGCAGCGCGCCAAGGAGGAGCACCCCGAGGACAGCGCCGCCCTCGCGCTCGCGAAGCGGATCCTCCCCTCGACCGACAAGCTCGACGGGGAGAAGTTCTTCACCCTCAAGGCGGGCCGCAGGCTCGCCACTCCGCTGTTCCTCGCGCTGGTGCTGGTCGAGCTGACCGACGTCCTCTTCGCGGTGGACTCGATTCCCGCCATCTTCGCGGTCACCACCGACCCGTTCATCGTCTTCACCTCGAACATCTTCGCCATCCTCGGCCTGCGCTCGCTGTTCTTCCTGCTCTCGGGGGTGGTGGACAAGTTCCGTTACCTCAAGGTCGGGCTGGCGGGCGTCCTGGTATTCGTTGGCCTCAAGATGGCGGCGGTGGACTTCGTCAAGCTGCCGCCCGTGGTATCCCTTCTGGTGATCGCCGCGATCCTCGGAGCCTCGATCGCCGCTTCGCTCATCGCCTCGCGGCGGGACGACCGCCGCCGGGGGCTGCACCCGACCGCCGCGCTCAGTTGACCCGCACCGCTGACGACCCGGCCGTTTGTCTGGCCTGCGACCGATGGCGCGGCGGGCTTTGCTGGCTCCGATGAGCCTCTACCTGGTCTGGGCCCTGGTCGGAATCATGGTCAAGTTCCCCGAGCAGACCGCGATGCGGCTCACCGGCGGCGCGATGACACTCGCGCTGCTCGCCGTGTCCGGCTGGATTCTCTGGTCCCGGCGAACCCCGAGCGTCACCGCGCGCGCCGGCAACTCGGCCGCGTAACCCGCCCGAGGACCCCGCAGCGATCGCGACGCCACGTCCAGAGCGCGAGTAGGTTCGGCAGCGTGAAACCGAGTCGCCTGGCGTCCGCGTTGCTCCGTCTGTTTGGCTGGAAGTTCGAGACCGAGCTGCCCCGGGAGAAGAAGTACGTGTGTCTCGCGGTGCCGCACACGAGCAACTGGGATGGGTTGCTGCTCGTGATGCTGACGAGGAGCGTCGGCCTCGAGCTGCAGTGGATGATCAAGGACTCCTGGACCCAGGGACCGCTCGGGCCCCTGCTGCGCCGGCTCGGCGCGGTGGGCATCAACCGGAGCAAGGCGACCCACATCGTCGAGCAGATGGTCGATCAGTTCCGGCAGCGGGACGAGCTCGTGCTCGGCATTCCGCCCGAGGGAACACGCACGCGGGCCGAGTTCTGGAAGTCCGGTTTCTATTACATCGCGCTCGGCGCAGCGGTTCCTGTCGTCCCCGGCTACCTCGACTACGGCCGCAAGCGCGCGGGGCTCGGCCCGGCCATCACGCTGACGGGCGAGGTGCGCGCCGACATGGACAAGCTGCGCGCCTTCTACGCCCAACAGAACCCGACGCCGTACGCGCCAGCCGACTTCGGCCCGCTTCGCCTGCGCGAAGAGGTGGGGCCGGCCCCGCTCCCGAACGGCGAGCGAAGCGTCGGCGGTCAGTAGCCGCCGTTGACCGTGGCGTTGATCCCCGCGCTCTTAGGCTCTAGAGCAGCGCGGGCGTGAACTCGACGAACTCAGTGGGCTGAACCTCGATGCCGAAGTCGAAGTACTTCATGTCCGGGTCCGGATTCACCGCCTCGCAGTAGCCGCTGGAGAACCGGTAGATCTGTCCGGTGAACTCGGGGCCTTTCAGGTGGATGGAAGCGCCGCTGGCGTAGCCGCACGTGGTCGATTGGCCCTTCCATTTCACTGCGTACTTGGCGGTCGGCTCGATCACTCCGGGAACGGTGACACAGGCCGGGGCGGCGGCCTTGGGAACGCGAATCAGCTCGTTCGCGTCACTGCATCCCGGGTCCTTGTAATAGGTCTGCTCCGGGCCGACGCCGAGCACCGGCAGGCAACGCTTCTTCAGATCCGCCGCCTGCCTGATGGTGCAGTTCTCGGCGCGCATCGAGTCCCAGAAGAGTGCGCCTGTCGGGTCGTACCCGTGGGATGAGCCGTCGGCCCCTTTGTAGATCACCGCCTTGAGCCGGCTCCCGCTCTGCAGCTCGCTCTTGTTGACTCCCGGGCCCCCGAACCCACCGGTGCCGCCGGAGCTTCCGGTTCCGCCGCCGGAGCCGCCTGCGACCGTGCCGCCACCGACTCCAGTGGTTCCACCTCCCGCCCCCATCGAAGAGGGCTCGCCGCAGGCAGCGAGGAGCAACGCAAAGGCGAAGGCACTGATCAGGTTTCGAGAGTCCGCGGTGGGCATGGTCGCTTCACCCTTCAGGCCTAAACAATGTGCACATAATGTTTCTTGGGGCCGCCTGCCATGCTCGGGCGGGCGCCGGCCTCGCGGGTGACTGGCGACGGGAGGACCCGGCCGTTATGCCGCTGCATGGGTCTTCCGCCTCGGTAAAGGCACCTGATCGGCGCGAAGTTCACCAGCGCAGCGCCTTTTCTGGGTTGGCGGCACTTTCACGTCGGCGCCCTGCGGCGGAATGGAACGGGCTGGGATGCGGAAGTCATCTCCTCGGTCGAGTCGGCCACCCGGACCTGGGTCGACCTGGCGTTGCTGTTCGACGCTCAGCAGTGGCGACGCGGCTGGAAGCTGCTCCGTCAGCTGTTCAGCGATGACGAGGGGCTCGATTCGGTCGCGGGTTCCCCGGCTGCGTCGAAAACCACCCAGAGACGGTCTCGACGGCTCCGAACGGATTGACGATCAAGAGGCTCGCCGTGGCTGGCGGCGGGTCAGGTGGAGGGAAGCTCCGCGATGCCCTCAATTGAGAATCAGTCAGCGCGCCTCGCGGGCGTACCCCACCCGGGGTAGACCCGAGGGCCGATGCGGACGCCCGGGAACATCCTTCAACACGTCGGGCGGACCCCGCTGGTCCCGCTCGAGCGGATTGCCGCGGGCCTGCCGGTGCCGGTGCTGGTCAAGTGCGAGCACTTGAATCCGGGCGGTTCGATCAAGGACCGCATCGCGCTCGCCATCGTCGGTGACGCAGAAGCCCGAAGCGTGCTTCGTCCGGGGATGACGCTGATTGAAGCCACCGCGGGCAACACCGGAATCGGACTCGCCCTGGTGGCGGCGGCGCGCGGCTACAAGCTGGTCTGCGTGATGCCGGAGAAGATGTCCGTCGACAAACGCGTGGCACTCGGAGCGCTCGGCGCCCGCGTCGTCATCACCCCCAACGCGTCCCCCTCGAGCCCGGACAACTTTCGCAACGTCGCCCGGCGGATGGCGATCGAGCAAGGGTGGTTTCTGACGGACCAGTTCTGCAACCCGGCGAACATCCGCGTCCACGAGGAGACGACCGGCGGGGAGATTCTCGAGCAGACCGGGGGCAAGGTCGGCGCCTTCGTCGCGGGCGCCGGCACGGGTGGAACGCTCACCGGGGTCGGCCGACGCCTGAAAGCCGCGATTCGGGGAGTCCGGGTGGTGCTCGCCGACCCGGTCGGCTCGGGGCTGGCCGATTGGGTCGAGACCGGCAGGCTCGGGCCCGATGGCGCGTACGCCGTCGAGGGCATCGGCGGCAGCGAGGTCCCTCAGAACCTGCACCGCGACGTCCTCGACGCCGCCGAGCGCGTCAGCGACGAAGAGAGCTTCGCGATGGTCAAGCGCCTGGTCCGGGAAGAAGGCCTGCTCGTTGGAGGTTCCGCTGGGACGAACGTCGTTGCCGCGCTCCGGCTCGCGGCGCGGGGTGGGCTCCGGGGGCCCGTCGTCACTGTCCTCCCCGACTCGTGGGACAGATACCGCGCCAAGCCGTGGATGCAGGGCTGGTGACAGCCGGGTTCGGCTGCAGCGCCGTTGTGAGATGAGTATCAATCGCACCCGTGAATAACCTTCACCGGCATGTCTTCGAAGTGATCGACAAGGCGGTTAGGCCGCCCTGACAACGAATCAGGGGCAGTTGAGACCGTTCGACGCGGGGCTGACAACCGTCGCAGCCCGCGAGCACATCGCCGGTGACGTGGCGTGGTGGAGCAGGAAGATCCACCCCGCCGCTCCGCCGCCCCCTCCGCCGCCCTTTGCCATTGGCGCCGTGGCGCTCGCCTTGGGCCCGACCCCACCCGCCGCGCCGTCGCCGCCCGCGCCCGCGCCGCCCTCGAGCGCGCCTCCGTTCGCGGGGACCGCGGAATCGATCGCCCCGTCTTCTCCCACGCCGGCCGTCATGTTGTTGCAGCCGCCGCCACCGGCGCCGCCGTTGGCGGTGAGGATGCAGCTCGACGTGAGCGTCAGCGAGTCGGCCTCGAGGATGAGCGTCCCGGCGCTGCCGCCACCGCCCCCACCGGACTTCGACTGCGCCTGGCCGATGCCGCCCGTCCCACCGGCCGCGCTCACGGTGATGAGGCCACCGATCGTGAGCGCCTTGGCCACCGAGAGCTGAACCGCTCCACCGCCCCTGCCGCCGAAAGCGGTGCCACCCCCGCCATTCCCGCCGTGACAGCCGCCGAGCAGCGGCACGCTCAGGCCTGAGCCGATCGAGCCGCCGTCGCCTCCGCTGTTGGCCTGCGAGCCGCTGACCTGACCGTTGGCGCCCGCGGTGCGATTGCCGGCGCCACCTGCCCCTCCGCCACCCATACCCGGGTCGGTTCCGTTCTCTCCGTTCTGAGTTCCGCAGGACGCGCGGTCCGCGCCCGGCCCCTGCTTCAACAGGCGGGAGTTGGCGACGATCGAACCCGACACCGTTGCGTCGCCGAAGACGGCGAGGATCACCGGTCGTGCCCCGTAGAGCGTCAGGGACCCTGCGTCGGTGACGACGAAGGAGTTCATCGCCATCACCACCGCCTGGGCGCCGCCGTCCATGGTCACCAGGCTCAACACCGGTCGGGGCCCGGCGCAGGGGGTCATCCAGTTGGGCGTTCCTCCCGAGTTGAAGACCGCGTTGCAGTCGATGACCACCGAGCCGTCGGGCGAGAGGAGCGACGGGTCGAAGTTGGCCGGCTGATATCCGAAGGCGGGGAGGCACCCCCCGTCGCTGGCGCAGGTGCCCGCCCCCGGGCAGGACGAACCGACGCCGCTGACGCTCCAACCGCAGCCGCCATCGCCGAGGCAGGCGGTCCCGCTGAAGCACGGCGGGGGCTGGGTGCAGCTGTAGCCGGTGCCGGTGCAGATCCCTCCGTCGGTGCAACGGTCGTCGTAGGTGCACAACGCGAGGTCGTCGCACGCGGTCGTGCTCGGCGCGAAGCTGTAGGTGCAGCCGCCGTCCCCCCGGCACTGGCCATTGGTCACACAGGTCGACGAAGCGCACGTGTACGTCGTGCCGAGGCAGGCGCCGGCCCCGTTGCAGCGATCGCTGTGGCTGCACGCGTTGCCGTCGTCGCACGCCGAGCCCGCGTCGGTCGGGGGATAGCTGCAGCTGCCGGTGGACGGGTCGCAGGCACCAGGCGTCATCCGGCAGCTGGGAGCGGTCGGGCTGCACATCACCCGGCCGGTCCCTGCGTCGCAGAAGCCGCCGCCGTCGGGGAGTTCACTGCAAAAGTCGGTGGTGGTGCAGGCGTTGTTGTCGTTGCACCGGCGCGCCACGCAGCTGGGATCCGCGCAGTCGATCAGGGTGTCGTTGTCGTTGTCCAGCCCGTCGTCGCACAGGGTCTCGACCGCCTGAACACAGGTGCGGACGCCCGCGTCGCCGGGCTGGCAGATGCCGCCGCCCACGCAGGCCTTGCCGTCGCAGCTGTCGTCGGCGCAGTCGATCAGGCTGTCGCAGTCGTTGTCGATGCCGTCGAGGCAGTTCTCCGCCACGCTGACGCAGCCGGCATCGACACCGGCGTCGAGGCCCGCATCGCTTCCGCCGTCATTGCCACCATCGCTTCCGCCGTCATTGCCACCATCGGGGTTGGTCGCCCGGTCGAGCTCGAGCGTCACCGACTGAACCCCGGAGCCGCCGAGATCGAGCGAGGCCGCGGAAACCGCCGACTCGTCGAAGCGCGCGAAGTCCACCTTCGAGCAGTCGGCGGCATCGTAGCCCCGGGCAAACGGGGTGACCTTGCCCTTGATCATGTCGGTGCGAGCAACGCCAAAGACGAGGGAATTCTTGGCACCGCGCGAAACCGCTGAACCGCTCTTGAATGGCGTCGCCGTGCCTTCGACCTGCACCCCGGCGATCACGCAGCGCGACACGGAGCCCGGACCGAACGTGACGTGGATCGTGATCCCGGCGCCCCCCCCACCACAGGAGCAGCCAGTGGCGATGCTTACGAAGAGGATCGACGCCACCGTCAGCCGCACCCGCCGATGATACAGGATCCGCTGAGGCCCGCCTGCTTCGGAGCGCAGGACAGGGACTTTACATGTCTGAAATAACCGCGGGCCCGCGTCGTCCTAGTTCTCCCGTCGAACCCCGGTGTGGGCTTGTTTGTCGTCGAGGAACGTCTCCACTTCGGTCTTTCGCGCTGCGAGGCCCGGGAACGTCGAGAATTCCGCGATCGCCTCCTGGCCCAGGCCCCGCACTTGCTCCGCGGGCGCATGAATCGCCCGCAGCGCCCGGGCGAGGTGGAAGGCGATGGTCCCGCGGATGATGACGCTCACGCTGGGCGGCGCGATCGCACGCGCCGCGCCCCACGCCTCGGCGGCCCCGGCCGCCTTGCCGAGCGCCTCAAACGCCCGCCCGCGGCAGATGAAGACGCGTTGCTTCAGGATTCGCGCGGGGTCGGCCGTCGAGGCGAGAAGGCTTTGAGCCCGCTCGCAGTCCCGCAGCGAATCGTTGCCCTTGCCCAGCGCGGCCAGCGACCGAGCTCGCGCGAGCAGGGGCAGTGCGACCTCGGTTGCATCGGTCGATCTTTCGTAGATTGCGACGGCCTTCTGGGAGAGGTCGAGCGCGCGGACCTCGTCCTTGCCTTCGAGAAGCCACGAGGCCGCGTACATTGAGTCGGCGAGGAGGGCATCGTTCGGCTCGAGCACCCGCAGCCCGAGAGCGAGCGACTGCTCGAGATGCCCAAGCGCCTCCTGACCTCTGCCCAGCTCGTACTCGCCTTCTCCAAGAGAGCGATACCTGGGAACGAGCTTGGGGTCGTCCGCCCCTACCACCGCGGCGAGCAGCTGCGTGGCTTGAAGGTCGAAATCGACGCTCTCCGCGAGCCGGCCTGCTCGGTGCAGGGCAGAGCTGACATCGGCCAGTGCGTAGGCCACCTGGGTCGACCGTTCTCCGTAGACTGTGCGGCTGAGCTCGAGGGCGCGTTGGCGCAGAGCCCCCAACTCCGTCAGGCGGTTCTCAGCGGCGAGCACCGCCGCGCGCGCGTCGATGAGGTCAAGCTCGAGCTTCGGATCTCCGCCCAGACGCAGCAGCAGCGTTTCGCCCAGCTGAAGCATCTCCCGCGCTTCGTCGAGCGCGCCGGCGCGCTCAGCCAGGCGCCGTGTGACTTTGACCGCAGCCCAGAGGGCCCGATCATCGACCCCGGCCGCGAGCGCCCCGTGAAGTGAGCGCCGGTAGTCTTTCAGCGAGGCGACGGGGTCTCCGAGGTAGTACTCGACAGAAGCGCAGCGAAAGAGGGCCTCGGCTTCGAAGCCGTTTAGCCCCGCGCTTCGCGCCTCGTCGGCGACCTGGCGGGCAACCGCCAGGCCTTCGGTGCCGCGTTCGAGCAACTCCAGAGCCCACGCACGAAGCAACTGTGCCCGCAGGCGCCGCGCGAGGTCGGCCTTCTCGGGTGGGACGTCGTCGGGCGTGAGGCGCGTCAGGCCTTCCCTGCAGGTCACATCCGCAGTGAAGGAAGTGATCAGGTCCTCGCTCTTCGCCACCACGAGCGGGTCTGCCTTGCTCAGCACGTCGACGAGAACCTGAAGCTGTTCACCGCGGCGTTTGAGACAGGCAAGCCGCGCCACCTCGAGCGGAGAGGCCCCGCGTCGCGACGCGACCCCGCAGGTGGTCTGGCTCTGAGACGCCCACTGATGAACCCGCTGGTCGAGCAACGCGAGCCCGCGTTTGCCCGTGGCGCTGACCGCGGCGCGGCCGGCGCCGAAGGCGGTCTCGAGGCGGGCCCCGGTGCCGTCGGGCCACGGCCCCAGCAGCAGCTCGGCTTCGGCTGGGCAGCTCGAGCGGGCAAGCCTCGTCCCTTCCCATGCAGCCAATGCCACCAGGATGACAGCCGCGCCGACCGCGGCGCGAAGCCCCCAGCGGGGAGCCTTCAGCTCTGCGAGCAACGCGTCCATCGAGGCGAAGCGGGCCTCGGGGTCGACAGAGAGGCCGCGGCGAAGAGCCCGCCGAATCCGAACGCCGGGGACGACGGCCCGGGGGAACGCCAGAGGCGTCGACAGGGAATTGCAGCGCTCCTCGACCGTGCCGCCGGCAAAAGGCCTTCGGCCGAAGACGGCTTCATAGACGGTGACGCAGTAGCTGAACTGGTCGCTTTGCGCGTCTGCAGTGCGCTGCACCAACTGCTCTGGCGACATATAGGCCGGAGTTCCCCCCACACCCCGGGTGAGGATGCTCTCGCGTGGGTGCCCCCTTCCTGGGCTCGTCGCCCCGCTCAGGTGGGCGAGCCCGAAGTCCGTGACGCGGGGGCGCCCGTCATCACCCAGGAGGATGTTTTCCGGCTTGATGTCCCGGTGGACGAGACCCTCGGCATGGGCCGCCGCGAGGCCTCGGCCCGCGAGCCGGAGGACCCGCAGCGCTTCTGAGTGACTCGGCCGCGTCGCGAGCCAGGCGCGCAGCGAGTGGCCCCGCACAAGCTCGAGGGCGATGTAGACCCGACCGTCCACCTCGCCGACGTCGTAGACCGGCACCACGTTGGGGTGTGCCAGCCGAGCCAGGGCCCGCGCTTCCTTGAGCAGTTGCTCCCGACCTTCGGCGGCGGCTTCGGTGTCTTCGTGGAGAAGCTTGAGCGCCACCTTGCGCTCTAGCTTTGGGTCGAAGGCCTCGTAGACGGTGCCCATCCCCCCGGCACCCAGCACATTGAGCACGACGTAGCGCCCCAGAAGGGTGCCCCGCGTGATCGCAGGTGGGTGAGGTCGGGCTGGTGATGGCAGGGTCTGCCCGGCGGCGTCGACGAGGGCAGCGCGGCATCGGGGGCACTCGCCCAGGTGTGCGCTGGCCCGCGCAGCGGCCTGCGGCAGCAGGTGCCCTGAGGCAAAGTCAGCGAGCTCGGTTGGGGTGAGGTGCTCCGAAGACACTGCGCGACTTTACCCCCCCGCCGATGGGCGACACGCCGCGAAACATCAGCACGAGGGCTCGCACCGACCGGCCGGAGGTTGAGCGAGGCGCATCGTGAGCCTCGTTTGCAAGACTCAGACTCCCCCTGGACGGCCGCCTTCTGGTGGTGAGGCGCCAGCGGTCTACGGAACTGTCCGCCTGTGCCTGCCGTCTCATGGGCGGCCCGCGGGAGCGGCCGGTCGCCGCGTCGTCTGGCCGCGCGGCTTCGAACGGGGAGGGGGTGTCAGGGTGGCTGGTTACGCTGCCGGCGAATGGGTGGGGGCGGGACAGAGTACCGGAGGAGGCGGCCCGAGCTGTCGGTGCTGCACCTGGCGGTGCGCGAGGGCTGGCCGAAGGTGGTGGAGGCGGCGGGCGAGCGCGGAGGGCTGCCGAAGCGGGTGCACGAGGAGGTGCGGCGGTACCTGCAGTGTGGAGTGCTCCGGCACGGCTTCGTCCATGTGAAGTGCGACGAGTGCGCGGACTCGACGTTGGTGGCGTTCTCGTGCAAGGGGCGCGGCTGGTGTCCGTCGTGTGGAGCGCGCCGCGCGCATGAGACGGCGCTGCACCTGCTCGAGGTGATGCCGGCGGTCGCGTACCGGCAGTGGACGCTGTCGCTGCCGGCGGCGCTGCGGTGGTTGGTGGTGAAGAATCCGAAGCTGCTGCGGCAGCTCGAGCGCTGCCTGGTGCGCGCCATCTTCCGGTGGCAGCGGCAGGAGGCGAAGCGGCTGGGAGTCGAGGGGCCGGTCTCAACTGGGGGAGTGTGCTTCGTGCAGCTCTTCGGCAGCGCGCTGCAGCTGACGCCGCACTTTCACCTGCTGGTGCCCGAGGGCGTCTGGGGCAGCGGCGCTGCTTCGGCGACAGACTTCGTGGCGCTGCCTCCGCCGTCGCAAGAGGACGTCGAGGGGGTATTGGCGCGGACAGTGCGGCAGCTGATGCACTTGTTCGAGTCGGTGGAGGCGCCGTGGGCCGAAGACGACTTCGAGGTGCTGCAGGCGCAGGGCGCGCAGCTGCGGCTGTTGCCTCGCGAGGCGTCACCCCCGCCCAGCCGCAAGCACCGGGTGGCGGTGGCGATGGGCCTGTCGCTCCATGCCGACACCTGGGTCCACGGCAATGACAGACAGGGGCTCGGCCGCCTCATCCGCTATGGCGCTCGGGGGCCGATCTCCGAGTCGCGGCTGTCTCGACGGGAAGACGGCCGCTACGCCTACGAGACGAAGCGCGGAGTCACCCTGGTGATGACGGCCGCGCAGTTGGTGCGGCGCTTGTTGTGGCTCATCCCGCCGCGGGGGCTGCACCTGACGAATTTCCACGGCGTCTTCGCCTCGCACTCCGCACACCGGCCGGCGTTGCCTCCGAGTCCGCCGGCGCTGATGTTCCCGCCGCGCGGGACCGCCCGTGCTCGCCGCAAGCGCCTGGACTGGGCCACGCTGCTCCAGCGCACCTTCGGCTGCGACGTCTGGGTCTGCCCGTGTGGGGGCCGCCGCCGCGTCGTCGCCCTCGTCACCAACCCCCGCACCGCCGAGCTCGTCCTGCGCCACCTCGACCTGTTGCACCCGCTCCCGCCTCTGCCCGTCTCGCAGGCCCCTCCCCAGCTCGAGCTGCTCGACGAGCCCCACTGAAGACACCGCGCCCGCAGCGCCGGGGCGGCACGGAACTCGTGCGCCTTGCGCCGTCTCGCTCCACCGTCTTTCGGCTGCTCGCCTTCCCCCACCGCGCAGTCCGCGCCCTCCTCGGCCTATGCTCCTTCCTTGTGCTCGACTCAGACGGCGGTTCGTTCTTCCTTCTCACGAAGAGGATCGACGCCACCGTCAGCCGCAAGCGCGGATGGTACAGGATCCGCCGTGGTGGAAACGGAACCGCGATCCCATATGTTCCGCGCATGCCCCCACGACTGACCAGCGTGAAGATCTCCGATGTGAAGAAGGCCCTTCCCCTCGCGAAGAAGCTGGCGGTCGCGGTGGACGTGAACAAGGACAAGCGCGTGAACTCGGAAGAGATCGCCCGGGTGAAGGTGCGCGACCAGTTCGTCGCCCGCGACCTGCTCAACCGCGCGCTGAGCAACTCGACCTGGCCCGACGGCAGCGACGCCAGTCCCGCGCGCCTCGCCGCCGAATTCGACGGCGCGATTCGCAGCCTCGAGAAGGCCGACAAGAATGGGGACGGGGTCGTCACCGGCGCGGAGCTCAGCAAGGCGAGCCTGCTGGCGAAGGCCCTCGCGGCGTTCGCGGCGGAGCACGGCGATGATCAGGTCGCCGACTTCGAGATCAAGCCCTACGAGAAGCCGGGGACCAGGGCCTGGGCCGACCTCGCCAAGCAGGAGTACTACGACGTCGGCCGCAGCGGCGGCGGGCAGCCGCGCTTCGGCACCGCGCTGATCATCAAGCGCGAAGATCTCTCCCCAGCGCTCCGCAGCAAGTACGACGCCTTTCGCGCCGCGCACCCCACCGGCACGCTCGAGGCGAGCTCGTACAAGCTCAATGGAGCGCCCGCGTACTACTTCCACGTCAAGCAGGACACGCGGGTGGACGTGCAGGTGCTCGACGCCAAGGCGAAGCCGCTGTCGGAAGGGGTCTTCACCGGCTCGCGCACCGACTGGAGCAAGCCCTGGAAGGCAAAGTGGACGGACGCCTGAGCCGCCCCGCGGGCGAGATCGCGCCCCGCCGAAAATGCGGTGGCGCGACCTGCTTGGTACGCTGACTCCCGATGTCCAGCGCGGCGAAGAAGGCAGCGACCTACGAGGATCTGCTCAGCGTCCCGAAGCACATGGTCGCGGAGATCATCCGCGGCACGCTCAGCGTCCTGCCCCGGCCTCGGTCGACCCACGCCCGGGCCTCGAGCCGCCTCGGCGGTGAGCTCAGCGGGCCATTCGATCGCGGCCGCGGCGGACCCGGGGGTTGGATCATTCTCGACGAGCCGGAGCTCCATCTCGGCGCCGACGTCCTCGTACCGGATCTCGGGGCCTGGCGACGCGAGCGAATGCCGGAGATGCCCGACGCTGCGTTCTTCACTCTGGCGCCCGACTGGGTCTGTGAGGTCCTCTCGCCCACCACCGCGCAGATCGATCGGTCCGACAAGATCCCAATCTACGCGGCGCAGCAGGTCGCCTTCGTCTGGCTGATCGACCCCAACCTGCGAACGCTCGAGGTCTACAAGCTCGACGGAGCGACCTACCGACTGCTCCGTGTCTTCAAGGGAGACGAGCGAGCCAGGGCCGAGCCCTTCGAGGTGCTCGACCTCGAGCTCGCCGCTCTCTGGCAGCGTTGAGCTGGAACTCAAGTCATTGGAGATTACCGGCTCGTTCGTGCCCAACTGGTGCCAGCCGTCAGTCCTGCGGCCCGAAAAGCTCGGGGATCGCCGCGCCGTCGACGCCCTGCAGTTCGTCGAGGCCGAGGAACCGAGCCAGCCTCGGGGCGACGTCCGCCATGTTCACCGGCCGCGTGTACGTCGCCGCCTTCACCCGGCCGCCGTAGAAGGCGAGAGGGACGTGGGCGTCGTAGCGATACGGCGTCCCGTGCGTCGAGCCGGCCGTCTTCTCACCGTACTTGCCCCAGAAACAGTGCTCGGCCGGGATCACCAGGACGTCTCCCGACCGCTCGGGGAAGAAGGCCAGGCGCGCGGCCTCCTCGAGGAGTTCGCCACGGCGTGACCGTGAGAGCAACTCGTCCCGGGTGAAGCCCGCGGCGATCCCATCGACGC
>JAYVRT010000883.1:0-3692 GCA_043776025.1 Archangiaceae bacterium
CCCGGAGCCAGACCTCAGGAGCCATCCGCGCCCTGCTCGGTCTGGCCCCGAAGATTGCCCACCGGCTCAGCGAGGAGGGTGCCGAGGTTGATCTGCCTCTCGATCAGGTCCAGGTGGGAGATCGGTTGCGGGTTCGGCCGGGCGAGAAGATCCCCGTCGACGGAGTCGTCGAGGCCGGCGAGAGTTTCGTCGACGAGTCGATGCTGACGGGTGAGCCCGCCCCTGTCGGGAAAGCAACCGGCAGCAGAGTGACGGGCGCCACGGTCAACGGCACCGGTGCGCTGACGATGCGCGCCAAGCACATCGGCAACGAGACCATGCTCGCTCAGATCGTCCGGATGGTGGGTGAGGCGCAGCGAACCCGGGCGCCGATCCAAGCCCTCGCTGACAAGGTCTCCGCCTGGTTCGTGCCCGCGGTGGTCGGGGTCGCGCTGATCACGTTCGCGGCCTGGGCGATCGTTGGCCCAGAGCCCCGGCTCGCGCACGCGCTGGTCAACGCCGTCGCGGTGCTGATCATCGCCTGCCCCTGCGCGCTGGGATTGGCGACGCCGATGTCGATCATGGTCGGCACCGGCCGTGCCGCCACCAGCGGCGTGCTCTTCAAGAACGCCGAGGCGCTGCAGTTGCTCGAGCAGATTGACACTTTGGTCGTCGACAAGACGGGCACGCTCACCCAGGGGAAGCCGACCCTGGTGGCGGTTGAGCCGTTGGGGCTCGCTGAGACCGAGCTGTTGCGACTGGTCGCGAGCGTCGAACAGGCCAGCGAGCATCCAGTGGCGCGTGCGATCGTCGAGGGCGCCCGCGCCCGCGGTGTGGTTGTCGCTGCAGTCGAAGGCTTCGAGTCACTGACCGGCAAAGGCATCCGCGGGACTGTGGACGGCAGGAGGGTGGCGGTGGGAACGCAACAGCTCGGGCCTGGCCTGGCGTGGCCAACGGAACTCGAGAAGCGTGCGACCGAGCTGCAACGGAGCGGTCAGACGGTGGTGTTCGCTATGGTCGACGGCGCGCCCGCCGGGCTGCTTTCGGTCGCCGATCGAATCAAGCCGACGACCCGCGAGGCGATTCGCCAGCTGCACCGGGAGAAGATTCGGGTGGTGATGGTGACCGGTGACAGCCGGGCGACCGCCGAGGCGATTGCGCGCGAGCTGGGAATCGACGATGTGCGGGCGCAGGTGCTGCCCGAGCAGAAGGTGGAAGCGGTGAAGGCACTACGGGCGGAACACCATCGGGTGGCGATGGCCGGCGACGGCATCAACGACGCGCCCGGCCTGGCCCAGGCTGATGTCGGCATCGCAATGGGGACGGGCACCGACGTCGCGATCGAAAGCGCGGGGGTAACGTTGATTCGAGGGGACCTGCTCGGCATCGTCGAGGCGCGAAAGTTGAGCCGGCTGACGATGGCCAACATCCGTCAGAACCTTTGGCTTGCGTTTCTGTACAACACGTTGGGGATCCCGGTCGCCGCGGGAGTCCTCTACCCGTTCTTCGGAATTGTGCTCAGCCCGATGATCGCCAGCGCGGCGATGAGCCTCAGTTCGGTGTCGGTGATCGTCAACGCGTTGAGGCTGCGGCGCGCCCGTCTCGAGATCACTTGATGAGGTGCCTCGTGAAGTTGCGCTTCGCGGAAGGTTCATACTAAGCGCCGCACGTGCTCCGGAGCTGCCCACTTGCGATTGCTGTGTTGCTCGGTGCGTGCTCTCCATCGCCCCTGGTCGAGCAGGACGTCTCCTTCCTGGTGCCGTTGAGCCAGGCCCGCATGTTCCTGCCGATTTCGGGAGCTCAGGGCGGCCGCTCGCTCGTGTCCCGCCCGCTGTTTGATCGGCTTCCGCCACTGACGGTGAGTGACGAGCCAGACGCGCTCTATGCCGCCCTCTCAACGGTCAGCGTCCGCCTCGATGCCTGCTTCAAGGAAGGACGGAAGGAGCAAGCGTGCCGCCCTCAGGTGCGGTTGGTGCTGCAGCCCGTTTTTGATTCCGATTCGGGGCCGACGACACGGGATGCCGGGCTGCACCTCTTCTTTTCCGTTACGGAAGCGGAAGTGAAGAGCGTGGTCCACGGGCTGTCGCTGATGCGCACCCAGCAGGCGATTGCTGTAGGTGCCGGTCTCTCGGGGCCGCATCCGGGCTTCGAGCACACCAAGTGGGTCGACGGCGCGCGGGAGCTGCTGACGCCTTTGCTTCGCCCCGAGAAGCTGGTCCGGGTGACGGCGATGAACGTCCACGCGAGCGAAGAAGCGTGGATGTTCTCCGGCCTCGACATCTCCGGTGACGTCGCCACCGATCTCTTCGTGCCGACCTTGCCAGCCGCCCGCGACGGGCACGTCACCAGCACCGGAGGGCGGGATGCGATTGCCATCACTCTGGATCCGGCTCCCTACGCCGAGCCGAAGTTGCCGACGCTTCTGGATTCGAGCGTTCGCGGACAGGCTTCCGCGGCAGAGGTGAGCGCAGCCGTTGAAGGTCTTCTACGAATCGAGGACCCGGCGCAGCACAACCCGGGCACGACGGATTGCGCTTCGTGTCACGTCGTCGCGACGACTAAGTTCTTCCTGCAGAAAGAGGCTCCCGGCACCGCGGTCGCTTCGCCTAGCCCCTCGAGCGACGCCTACGCGAACAGTCGCAACATGCGGGCGTTCGGTTATTTCTTTCAAGCGCCATCCATCAGCCCGCGCGTTCAGCGCGAAGCTGTAGCGGGACGCGCTGACCTTTCCCTTCGATTGGAGCAGTGACATGCCCGCTCGGCACGCAGCACTCGTTGTCTTTGTCGTCTCGCTGTTGTCGGTGTCTGCCGCTGCCGCGACGTGCAACGCCTCGTTGATCGGCAACGGGGTCTGTGACTGCGGTTGCTCCGACTCCGACTGTCCGGCAGGCGACTTCATCATCTGCCAGAGCAACCAGTGCCCATCCGGCAAGGTGCCCTGGGAGCACATGCCTTCCTCGTGCATGAACTCAGCGTGCGGGGACGGTTGGAATGACCCCGCGGCAGGTGAGGTCTGCGACGACGGCAACGCGCTCGCGAGCGGGGGCTGTAGCGCGAACTGCAAGGCTGTCAGCCCCGGATACGTGTGTGGGGCAGGCGCAACGGGTTGTCACCTGGCGCCGCCTGACGCCGGGACGACTGTCCCAGATGCGGGCCCCGCGGATTCGGGGGCAGTCGATTCGGGTGTTCCCAACACGGGCGCTGCCGATGCGGGCGGGGCCGATGCGGGTAGCGTCGATGCTGGACAGCCTCCGGTTGATCCGGGGCCCGTTTCGGGAACGGATGCAGGCGCCGACACGAAGCCTGCGCCGCAAGGTGGGTGCTCCGCCGTGCCGGCAGCGCCCGTGCTCTTCGCAGCGCTCGCGCTCTGGCGGACCCGCCGAAGAACCGCCAGCTGATCTGCCCCTGTCTTGCCCAAAGTTCCGGGACACAAGCGCCCGGTTGGGCCACCGCGTCAGCTCACTGGCACCTGCCTCTTTGCCTCCCTGTTCGGAGAGCCGACGAGCGCGCCGCGCTCTGATCGAGCCAGTCGAGCATCTGGTCGCAGTGGGAGACAGCGTCAGCCACGTTCTGCGCCGGGTCGCTCGAGCCGCAGGCCGCGGCCGTGAAGCGCATCAGTTCGATGTCCATCGACGAGCACATCGTCCCGAAGTCAGCCTGAGTTCGGCGCCCCATCGCCATCATGCAGTCATCCATTCCGTAGCTGAGCGCCC
>JAYVRT010000884.1:0-3691 GCA_043776025.1 Archangiaceae bacterium
CGGGGCGCCCTCGGGTCGCTGACGTCGTAGAGCACCTCTTCGCCCGACAGGCCCACCGAGGTCGCGTCATGCGTGGGCTCGACGCCACTGGCGTAGCTGAGCAGCACGCTCCCGTCGGCGGCACGGGAACGGAACATGCGGCTGTCGGCATCGAACGGCCGGACCGTCGGCGCCCAGGCGAGCACCGGCCCGGCGTCGGCCGCGGTCTGCTTGAGCACCGCGGTCACTTCGTAGAACTGCAGCTGTTGAATCTGCGTCGCCCCGGCGACGAAGTAGCGGGTGCCGGACTTCCACAGCGCGATCGGCCCGAAAGCGAGGACGCCTCCGCCGCCTCCGAGGTGGATGGGCGCCGACGGCGTCGAGAGGTCCCACAGGTCGAAGCCGCCTCCGCCGCTGGCGTTGGTGACGAGAAAGTTCTCCACCCCATCGATGCGGGTGATGAGCTTGCTGCGGGTGTTCGCGCCGTCGACCCAGGGGAGCACCAGCTTCCCGTCGCCGACGAAGACGTTGGGGTACTGCGAGCCGGCGTTGGGCGCGACCTCGTCGTACATCCCGCTGATCGCCGCGGCCGCGGTGAGGTCGTACAGCGCCACGCCCGGCCGGGGCGCGGAGCAGGCGACCACGGCGAACGGCTTGCCGCCGAGCGTCGCGGTGAAGGCGTCGGAGCAGCTCTTGCCGCCGTTGGCGGGGTCTCCGTCCTGGTAGACGACCTTCGGCATCGCCGGGTTGGCGACGTCGAGCAGCAGCACGCCGGCGCCGTTGTCGAGCGCGAGCACCGCGAGGCTCGAGCCGGCCGCTGGCGCGGCGACGTCGCGGACGAAGAGGTTCGCCGCGGCGCCCACCGGCTTCTTCGGAAAGGCGCCGACGCCGACCGCACCCACCCTCGGCGGATTCTTCGGCGCCGCCGCCAGGTCCCACACACCCAGGCCGCTGTTGGTCGCCTCGAGCAGCGTCTGGTTCCAGACGTCGACCGCGATGCAGAGGCCCGCGGCGGCGTACGGCTGGGCGCCGTCGTCGAAGGCGGTGTGGTCCCGCGCCGGCGCGAGGGTGACGACGTCCACCGGCTTCAGCTCGCCCCACAGCGCCGCGGGCGCGACGTACGCCGGGTGAGAGCCGTTGACGGCGAGCACCACGCTGAGCCAGGCAATCATCGAGGCGACTTCATACCCCACCCCGGAGCACACCCGTCGGCAGCCAGGCTCCGTTCGTCTCCTCGAGCAGCGCGACCAGCTTGCCCAGGTGCAGCGCCCGAACTTGCGCCGGCTCGGGCGCGGGGAAGCCCGGCGGGAAGGGCCAGCTGCCCGGGGTCAGCCGCACCGGAGGCAGCGGGCTGACCTTCTTCAGCAGCCCCATCTGGTCATCACTCAAGGTCCGCGAGGGGAGCCACGGCAGCAGGCCTTCGCCGACCAGCTGCACCCGCTGGTTCAAAGGCGGTGACCGCCAAGGGCCAATCTCGGTGCGGTCGAGCGCAGCGACGTGGGCACGGCAGCCAAGCGTCCGGCCGAGGTCCCGCACCAGCGACCGCACGTAGTAGCCGCCGCGACAGACGAGCTCGAGGACGCTGGTGTCGGGCAGCGTGTGCGAGCGCCACTGCGCGGCATGGAGATAGACGCGAGAGGGAGGCAGCTCGAACGTCTCGCCCCGGTGCGCCTTCGCCCAGGCGCGCTCGCCGTTGACCCGCTTGTTGCTGTGCCTCGGCGGCACCTGCTCG
Organism: Archangiaceae bacterium; assembly: GCA_043776025.1. Taxonomy (GTDB): domain Bacteria; phylum Myxococcota; class Myxococcia; order Myxococcales; family Myxococcaceae; genus JAYVRT01. Next base: position 1,712 of record JAYVRT010000884.1, read on the forward strand.
GTCCACCCGAGCATCGCGCTCAACGCCGCGTCGAGCTTTTCGGGGGTCAACCCCTTTGGGTCCCCGCGCGCGACCTCGGCGCCGAGCAGATCGCCGTTATCGGTCTCGCCGCCCCACCGCACCGTCGCGATGTACGTCTTCGGCGCGGCGTGGAGCGACGAGAAGAGCTTCGTCGCCGGGCCCACCAGCACCAGCATCAACCCCTGCGCGAAGGGGTCGAGGGCGCCGCCATGACACACCGGCCACTGCCTCCCACCTTGCGCCTCGAGCAGGGCGTTGGTCTGCTCGACGACACTGAACGCGGGAGGCCCTGGCGGCTTGGTCACCAGCAAGAACCCGGGCCGAACCTCGGGAAACTGTGGATCTGCGGGTATTTTCACCGGAAGACAGCATCGCACACCCCGCCAATGTGCCGGATCCGCTCCCGTTTCTGTTAGAAGTTCTGGCATCGTCGTTGCTCAAGCAGGGTTCACCATGAAGTTCCGTCCCGCCCTCCTCGCCGTCCTCCTTCTGACCCTGCCCGCCTGGGCGGCCGGTCAGCTCGACGGGCTGCGCTCTTCGGCCCGGGCGGCGCTGGACCAGGCGAGCGCGGTGCGCAGCGAGCAGTTCCAGAAGCGGCAGCAGCTCAACCAGGTCTCGACCCGCATCGAGGCGCTCAAGGCGCAGGCGAAGGGCAAGCTGCTCCCGGGCAGCGAGCTGGACGCGGCGCTCAAGCAGTCGCAGGAGCTGTCCGAGCGGCTCACCGGCCTGGCGCAGACGATGTCCGCCCGCGAGTCTGAGCTGGAGACGGCGAACCTCGCGCTGCTGGGCGCGCTCAATGATCAGCTGACCCGCCTGCGCGCCGACTTCGATCGCCAGACGGACCGCAACGCGCGGGCGCAGACCCTCAAGCAGTTCCGGGCGCTGCGGGCCGAGCGGGAGCAGGTCCGCGCGGCGCTGCCGGCGGCGAAGATTCCGGCGCTCGAGGCGCTCAAGTTCTCCGATGACCCTTCCGAGCTGCTCGAGCAGGCGGACGCGGTGCGCGACAACGAGGACAAGGTGCGGCGCGAGCTGAAGGCGCTCGAGGGCCGAATCGCCGAGGCCCGCGCCGAGCGCGAGCTCGACGGCCGGGTGCGGCAGTTCCTCGGTGAGGAGTCGCTGTTCGACGATCAGGATCGCCGCCTGCGGGTGCGCCGCGACGTCACCGAGCAGACCCCGGGCGTGAAGGCCAGCGCCGGCGGGACTGCGTCGGATCCTTCGGCGACCGGCCGCCAGACCACCACCACCGCCGGGCCGCCGGTCGACAGCCTCAACGCGTTCGGCGCCCAGTCGCCGGCCCCAGGCGGGACCAGCCCGAAGACCAACGAGGCCACCACCGACAGCTTCACCGGCCCGGCAGGCGAGACCCACAAGGTCACCTCGGGCAGCGACGCCCGGCCCACCGTGGGCGGCCAGCGAATCGCCGGTGGAGACGACGACGACCTCGAGGAGCTCCAGGTGCAGCGGCTCAAGCTCCAGGACCTCGCCACCCAGCTGAAGGCGCGGGCGGCGGACCTGGACAAGAAGGCCGCTGAGCTGAAGTAACCCCGGAATTGCGGTATGGGGGCGGACCTATGAACTTCCGCGCCTTGTCTCTGTCCGTCCTGTCCGTCGCGCTTTTCGGCGTGCTCTTCTTCGCCGCGTGCGGCAGCAGCTCGTCGGGCTGTGATGCCACCTCCTGCGCTTCGGGCTGCTGCGACGCGAAGGGCGTCTGCCAGTCCTCCACCGCCAGCACCTGCGGCGTCGCGGGCGCGGTCTGCTCGGTCTGCTCCGGCAGCTCCAGCTGCGTCCTGGGCAAGTGCAGCTCCGGGACCGGCGGCGGAGGTGGCTCGGCCGGCGGCAGCGGCGGCGGGACCGCGGGAGGCACGGGCGGCAGCGGTGGCGGCACCGCGGGCGGTAGCGGCGGCGGCACCGCGGGCGGCAGCGGCGGCGGCACGGCCGGCGGCAGCGGCGGCGGCACCG
>JAYVRT010000885.1:0-12960 GCA_043776025.1 Archangiaceae bacterium
GATGGTCGAGACGGCTCACCTGCTGTTGCCCGGGGATGCCAACTCGCTGGGGGCGGCGTTCGGCGGAAGCGTGATCGGCTGGATCGACATCGCGGCGGCGATCTCCGCCCAGCGGCACTGCCGGCAGATCGTCGTCACCGCCTCGATGGACGACCTTCACTTCCACGCGCCGATCAAGGTCGGGTGGACGGTGAACATCCACGCCCGGGTGCTGGCGGCCTTCACCACCTCGATGGAGGTCGGGGTCACGGTGCACTCGGAGAACCCGCTCACCGGCGAGCGCGCGCTCACCACCAGCGCGCTGCTCACCTTCGTCGCCCTCGACAGGGACGGAAAACGGCTCGAGGTCCCGCCGTTGGCGCTGACGACCCCCGCGGAGCAGCTGGCGAACGACGAGGCGCAGGCCCGCCGCAAAGATCGTCTCGCGCGCCGGGGCCAGGGCGGCAGCTGGCCGGCGCTGGTCGGGGGCTGATTACTTCTGCAGGGTCAGGGTGTGGCTGTCGGGGCCGAGGTCCGAGACGCTGCTGACGGTGAGCGCCTTGAACCCCGGAGCCTCGACGGTCACCGGCTGCCCGCTGAAGGGATTGCGCTCGGTGAAGAAGACATTGGCAAGATCGTTGGTGCGCAGGTTCGCCACCACCTCGGCGCCCTGCTTGAAGGAGATCAGCACGTCCTGCAGGTAGTTGCCCTCGGCGTCGAGCACCTTGAGCCAGAAGCCGTCGGACGGCGCCATCTCCAGCTCGAGCACCTTGCCTGGGGAGATCGAAGCGTCCTCGAGGTAGCTGGGGGAGTAGCCGTCGGCGACCGCGACGAGGCGGACCTTGGTGAAGGGCTGGGAGATGGCGATCTGCCCCCGGGAGTTCGTCCGCCCCTTGAACACCGGCTCACTGCCGCAGTCATCTCCGAGCTTGCAGCTGCTCTGCTCCTGGCTGACGGTCACCATCGTGCAGGTCAGCGGGCCCGCGGTGCGCGCGTCGAGGAGCACCACGTCTCCCTTCCCTTCGGGGCCGCAGTCGACTGCCTTTCCCTTGCCGTCGACCGGGACCTTGTCCGGCCCGGTGGTGTCGTCGACGCGCGAATCTCCCACGGTGTCTGCCCTGGTGGTGACGCAGCCTGCGAGCAGGAGCGCCGCGACGATGGTCCCCCGCCAGGACACCGGCTTACCTCTCAGGTCGAGAACGAGGTGCCGCAGCCGCAGGACGACTTCGCGTTCGGGTTGCTGAACTTGAACCCCGCCGCGGTGTCGGTCTTCTGGAAGTCGACCTCGGTGCCAATCAGGTACTTGCTGCTGATCGGGTCGGTGCAGAGCTTGACCCCGTCCTGCTCCCAGAGCAGATCGCCGGGCTTCGACTCCTTCATCAGGTTCAGGTCGTAGCCCAGCCCGCTGCAGCCCGCAGGCACGACGCGGACCGTGAGGTAGTAGCCCTCGAAGCTCTGGCTCTTCATCACGTCCTTGACCTGGTCCAGCGCCTTCGCGGTCAGCGTCAGCGGGTGCTGCTCGGAGGTCGACGGGGCGGCGGCGGGAGCCTGGGTCTGGGAGGCGGTCGCGGGGGTGTGCATGGTGTTGTCTTATAACGCCCGCGCCCGCCGGGGCTAGTCCTCTGGGTCTAAGCCCCCGAGCGGCTGCGGCCGCCATCGACGGCGATGATCTGCCCGGTGACGAAGCGCGGGCCGGTGAGGAGGAAGGCGACGGTGTCGACGACGTCCGCGGGGCTGCCGAAGCGCTCGAGGGGAATGCGGCTCTTGAGCGCCTCGAGCGCATCTGGGCCCAAATGGGTGGGAGGCAGCACCGTGCCCGGGGCGACGCCGTTGACCCGGATCTGGGGGGCGAGCTCGAGGCTCAAGGTGGCGGTCAGCGAGGCCAGCGCCGCCTTGGTCATGCAGTAGGCCGAGTAGGCCCGCCAGGCGTTGATCGCCCCGCCGATGTCGAGGACGTTGACGACGTCGCCCTGCCCTCGCAGCCGCATCCCCCGGGCGACCGCCTGGGTCAGCAGGTAGGGCGCCCGGGTGTTGAGCGCCCACTGCTGCTCGAGCTGCTCGAGCGAGGTCTGCAGGAAGTCGGCGCGCAGGTAGATCGCCGCCGAGTTCACCAGCACGTCGATCGGCCCCAGCGCCGCCTCGGCCGTCGTCACCAGCGGCGCGATTGTCTCGGGCTTCATCAGGTCGGCGCCGATCGCCACCGCGCGGTTGCCGTCGACGCGGATCGCCGCCGCGGTCTGCTCCGCACCCTCGGCCGAGCCGTTGAAGTGCACCGCCACGTCGGCGCCCAGCCGCGCCAACCCGAGCGCGATCGCCTGGCCCAGCCGCTGCCCCCCGCCGGTCACCAGCGCCACCTTCCCCGACAACGGCCTTCCGATCGCATCGCCCATGGAAGGGCGTTATATCCGCCAGCGCATGGCACCCACGTACCGCGATCTGTTGGCGTCGACGAAGAAGAACATCCGAGAGGTCACCATCGACGAGGTGAAGAAGCAGCTCGAGGGCTCCGCGCCCCCGAAGCTGATCGACGTCCGGGAGACCGAGGAGTACGGCGCCGGCCGCCTGCCGGGAGCGATCAGTATCCCCCGCGGCTTCCTCGAGCAGCGAATCGAGGAGAAGGCGAAGCGCGACGAGACGCTGGTGCTCTACTGCGCCGGCGGAGTCCGCTCGGCGTTCGCGGCGAGGACGCTGGCGGAGATGGGGTACGAGCACGTCGTCTCGATGGCCGGCGGCTACAACCGCTGGCACGACGCCGCCTACCCTACCCAGACGCCGTTCGTGCTCTCCGCCCAGCAGAAGGAACGCTACCGCCGGCACCTGTCGATCCCCGAGGTGGGAGAAGAGGGCCAGGCGAAGCTGCTGAAGGCGAAGGTGCTGCTGATGGGCGCGGGGGGCCTGGGCTCTCCGGCAGCGCTCTACCTCGCCGCCGCGGGCGTGGGGACGCTGGGCATCATCGACATGGACGTGGTCGATCTTTCCAACCTCCAGCGGCAGGTGATTCACACCCAGGACCGCCAGGGAATGGCGAAGACGGCGAGCGCGGCCGAGGCGATTGGCGCGCTCAACCCCGACGTGAAGGTGATCCCGTTTCAAGAACGGCTGAGCTCGGACAACATCGACCGGATCCTCTCGGGGTTCGATCTGATCCTCGACGGCGGCGACAACTTCCCCACCCGGTACCTGATCAACGACGCGTGCGTGAAGCACAACAAGCCGAACATCCACGGCTCGATCTACCGGTTCGAGGGCCAGGTCACGACGTTCATCCCCTTCGACGGCCCCTGCTACCGCTGCCTCTACCCGCAGCCGCCGCCGCCGGACATGGCGCCGTCCTGCGCCGAGGCCGGGGTGCTCGGGGTGCTGCCGGGCATCGTCGGGCTGTTCCAGGCCAATGAGGCGCTGAAGCTGATCCTCGGCGTCGGACAGCCGCTCAACGGCCGGCTGCTGACGCTCGATGCGCTGAGCACCACCTTCCGCACTCTAAAGCTGCGCCGCGACCCGTCCTGCCCGGTGTGCGGCGAGGGGGCGAAGAAGATCGAGTACATCGACTACGAGCAGTTCTGCGCCGCCTGACGCGGCTTTTTAGTTCTTGTCGAGGGCCATGCTGAGGTCGATCGGCTTGGGCAAGCTGTTCGTCTTGTCCTTCTCGATGTTGACCTCGAACTGCACCGGGACCTTGAGGCCGTCACCGCGGATCTCCAGCGAGTGCTTGCCCTCGTAGAGCTTCAGCGGCAGGCCGAGGTTTCCGATTCGCTGGTTGTTGCACCACACCGACAGGCCCTTCATCCCCGCCGGGCTCCAGGCGATCTTCAGGACGCCTTCGCCGAAGACCTTCTCGATGATCTTTTCCTTGTAGGGCTCACCGAACTGAATCGTCTCTTCGTGGCGGATGCAGATGTCGGTATTCTCCAACACGATCGTGTCACCGACGAGCGCCCCCGAGGCCTTGTCGAGCGGCGCATCGCCCAGATCCAACGGCGGCCGGTTGGGCTCGGGGGAGATCACCCGCACCCGCGTCTTGGGGTTGCTGATCACCGTCAGCAGCACCGGAACCCCGCCGCTGCCCCCGCCCAGCTGCGGCTTGAAGACCCACGCGAGCAGCGCGAGCCCGACGACGAGGAGAATCGGGACCAGGACCTTGAGCGTGTTGCGACCACCCTGGCGCGCCTCGTCGAGGCCCGACATCCGGTCGAGCTCGGCCTCCTCCTTCCTCGTCCCCACCTTCGGCTGCATCCCCGACTTGCGGCCCTGGCCGTTGAGGACATTGAGCTGCGGGCGGCTCTTGCGCTGCGGCGCCTGGGGCATCTCGGTGCCACTGCTGGTGCGCTGCTTGAGCCGGGCGGAGCCGGAGGACGACCGGCGGATCGGGGCGACGTCGGGAGGCGGCTCGTCCGGATCTCGGCCGGTCTCGATCCGCTGCATCGCAGCGCTCTTGCGCAGGCCGACGCGCGAGCCCCGCGAGGGCGGCTCGGAGTAGGCCTCCTGCGCCGCGGTCGGCGGCTTGGCGCGGGTGGATTCGGGCTGATGCGCCCGCTGGGGCGCGGTACCGCCGCTTTCCGGGTTCAGGTACTTGCGGCTGGGCACCACCTGCTGCTGCGGCTGGCTGGCGGGGGGCGCTTCCCAGTCGGCGCTCGCGGGGCGACCGCCTTCTCCGGGGGTCGCCATGTCGGTGTTGTTGCCCGTCATCTCCATCGAGCGCGAACGGCGCCCCGACGGCTGGGACTGCTGCGGGTTGCTCTCGGGCGGGCGTTCCCACCCCGGCGGCTCGGGCACCGCGGGCGGCGCGGAGATCGACTCCGCCGAGCTGGGGTTGGGCGCGCCCAGCTTGTTCTCTTCGGCCCGGCGATCGGCGAAGAGCGTCTCCATCAGCTCGGAGACCTGAACGCTCGAGGCGACCATGCGCTGGGAGATGAGGAACTCTTCGAGCGCCATCTGGAAGGCGCGGGCGTCCTTGTAGCGATCGTCGGGCGCCTTCGCGAGGGCGCGCATCACCACGTCGTCGAGCTCGGCGGGGACCTCGGCGACGACCGACGGCGCGTCGATGGCGCACTCCAGCGCCGCCTGGAGCGTGGCGAGCTCGCTGTCGCGCTTGAGCGGCCGCACCCCGGTGAGCAGTTCGTAGAGCACCAGGCCGATCGCGAAGACGTCGGTGCGCGCGTCGAGCGGCTTGCCCGCGGCCTGCTCCGGCGCCATGTACGCGAACTTGCCCTTGATCGCGCCCGACTTGGTCATCGAGGCCTGGTCGGCGGCCTTGGCGATGCCGAAGTCGACCAGCTTCACCGAGCCGTCGAAGCTGATCAGGATGTTCTGCGGCGAGATGTCGCGGTGCACCACCTTCAGCGCGCGGCCTTCTTCGTCCTTGCGGGTGTGCGCGTAGTAGAGGCCCTCGCAGGCGCTGGCCACGATCCGGATCGCGAGCGGGCGGGCGATCCACTGCCCGGTGCTCCACGCCTTGCGCATCAGCCGGCCGAGGTCCTCGCCGTGGATGAACTCCATCGCGATGTAGTAGGTGCCGTTCTCTTCGCCATAGTCGAAGATCTGAGCGATGTTCGGATGGCTGAACTTGGCGGCGACCCGCGCCTCGTTCTGGAACATCTGAATGAACTCGGGGTCCTCAGCCAGATGCGGAAGAATCCGCTTCACCACCACATGACGATTGTCCCCGCCGGTGCCCATCGACTGCTTCGCAAGGAACACTTCGGCCATGCCGCCGGTAGCGAGCTTTTTGATCAGCTGGTATTTGCCGAACGTCGGGTTGGCCATGGGCGGGTGAAACACCCAAGTCTAGGGCACGCCTTCACGAAACCACAATGTTCCTAAGCGCTTACCTCCTCACACTTCTGGCCCAAGCGGTGGGGGTCGCGCCGCGCGACGAGGTCAAGGTCGCGCTGGGGGCGCAGACCCTCGATCTGTCATGGTCCGACGTCGAAGATCGGATCCAGGGGACGATCACCCCGAAGGCACCGGTGAAGGGCGAACCGCTCGACATCTCGGTGCACGTCGGCGCGTTTCAGGGCGCAGAGTTCGAGGGCCCGGTCACCTTCACCCTCAAGCCGTCAGGCTCGTCGGGCGGCGGGCAGACGCAGACGGTCACCCGGGGCGCGGGGGAAAAAGCGTGGCGGGTCAGCTTCGTCCCGCCGGACGACGGCGACTACCAGCTGGAGATCTCCTTTCGCAGCGAGCACCTGAAGGTGGCGAAGGCGGCCCTGTTCGTCTCCGAGCCGAAGTTGCCCCGATGGCCCTGGTGGTTGGTGGTCGGCCTCGTCACCGCAACCGCGATCGGGCTGGGAGTCCGCGCTCTATTCCGCAAGACGGAGAACACGTGAAGCAGCGCAGAGAGCGGGTCGGGATCGGCAGCGGAGCGCCCGCGGCGGGCAAGCAGCGCGCCCCGAAGGACGAGCGGCGGAAGCTGACCGCCCGGCCGGCGAAGAAGACCCGGGCCGAGCGGGCGATGCGCGAGGATCTGATCGCCCAGGCGTGCCTCGAGGCCTACGGCTCGGTGCGGCACGAGGGCCGGCTGGCCGACCGCGCGCTCGACTTCACCTTGCGGACCAAGCGTCACCTCTACTCTTCCGAGCGGCGGGCGGTGGCCGAGCGCGTCTACGCCCTGCTGCGCCGCCAGCGCCTCGTCGACTGGCTGCTCGAGCGCGCCCGGCCCGGCTTCGGCGCGGTCTCGACCTCGCGCAAGGACCTGCTGCGGATCGCGGCGTCGCGGGTGCTCCACGGCGAGAGCGCGGGCGAGGTGGCGACGGGGATGTCGATCTCCGGAGAGGACGCCGCCGCGCTGACCCAGCTCGCCACCGCCGAGCAGGGCTTGAGTCGGCTCTCGCCGCTCGAGCGCTTCGCCACCGTCGCGTCCCTGCCCGACTTCCTCGCCAAGCGCTTCCTCAAGGAGCTGGGCGAAGAGGCCGAGGCGTTCGGCGCCGCGATCAACGAGCGCGCGCCGCTGTGCGCCCGGGTGAACCTGCTCAAGGGCGATCGCAACGCGCTGATCGAAGCGCTGAAGCAGGAAGAGGTGCGGGCGCTGCCGACGCCGCTGTCTCCGATCGGGTTGCACCTCGAGACGCGGATCAACGCCTTCTCGCTCGCGTCGTTCCGCGCGGGGCTGTTCGAGATTCAGGACGAAGGGAGCCAGCTGCTGGGGATGCTCGTCGACGCGCCGCCGACGAAGGTGGTCGACGCCTGCGCCGGCGCGGGGGGCAAGACGTTGCAGCTGGCGGCGCAGATGAAGAACCGGGGCGAGCTGTTCGCGCTCGACATCGAGACCCGCCGGCTCGAGGACCTCAAGGACCGCGCCCGGCGCGACGGGGTGCACAACGTGCGGGTGAAGGAGATCCCCAAGGAAGGGCCGGAGGTCGCTGCGGCGTTGAAGTTCCTCGAAGGCAAAGCGGACAGGGTGCTGGTGGATGCGCCCTGCACCGGCACCGGCACCTTCCGCCGCAAGCCCGACGCGCGCTGGCGCCTGACGGAGCCGGAGATCGCCGAGCACGCCCAGCGGCAGGGCCGGCTGCTCGATGCCTTCGCGATGATGGTGAAGCCGGGCGGGCGGATGATCTACGGCACCTGCAGCATCCTCCGCGAGGAGAACGAGGACGTGATCGAAGCGTTTCTGCTGCGGACGCCGGGCTTCCGCGTGAAGCCGGCGATCGAGCTGCTCGGGCCCGAGCGCGCCGCCTGCTGCTCGCCCGCGGGCTACCTGAGGCTCTACCCGCACAAGCACAACACCGACGGCTTCTTCGGCGCGGTGCTGGTCAAGGTGCCCTAGCGCACCGCGGGATCGTCTCCATCGCCTCGAGATCGTGGGCAGGGATGATCGTCAGCTGGGGTGAGGCGAGCTGGATCGCGTGGAGCAGGCCCAACGTCTGGGCCGTCTGCGCCGGATCGCCGTCGAGGAACGCGAGCAGCCGGTTCTTGCTGACCGGCGCGCTGACGCCCACCGAGCTCCAGGCGGCGTCGCCGATCAACAGCCAGCGGCGGCCGTTGGGGCCCTGCAGCAAGTAGCCCGTGCTGCCGGGCGTGTGGCCGGGCAGCGGCACCGCGACGACGCTCCCGTCACCAAACAGATCGTGCGAGCGGTCGAACCCGTCGGTGGGCGGCCCATCGAAGTCGAACGGCGTCAGCCGACCGGGGTCGATCTCGAAGTGGCGGGGAATGGCCCCGCGATCCAGGTGCCCCTTGAGCGTCTTCACGACCTCGTTCTCAGCGCGGGAGAGGAGCACCTTCGTCCAGGGAAGGTCGCGCAGGCCGCTCGCGTGGTCCCAGTGGGCGTGGGTGAGCGCCAGCCAGCGCACGTCATGATCTTCGATGCCGGCCCCTTCGAGGAGCGTGGTCAGCGCCACCTTGTGCTGGGCGTCGCCCATCACCAGGCGGAACCACAGCGGGCTCTGCCTCAGATCCGCGGCGATCTGGCCACCGAAGGCGGGGTCGATGATCAGCACCCCGCGCGGGTGCTTCACCACCACCGAGCCGATCACCTGCCGCCAGTTCGCCAGCGAGAGCCGATCGACCGCGGTGAACAGCGGCCGATCGTGGACCTCGGCGTCGACGCGGCAGATCTCGACCGGGCGTCCGGGGCCAGGGGGCGGCGCCGACGAGACCCGGACCTCGGGGATGAGCACCGCGCAGCCGCACAGGAGCAACGCACTGCAAACGAAGAAGCGGAACAAGTGATCCTCAACGTAACAAGTCACAACGCGGGCTAGCATCCACAAACCGCAGTGACTCCCGCCCTCGACCCCGGCCTCAACGTCGCCACGCCCGAGCGGGTGCAGGTGTCGCTGCCGATCGCCGGCATCGGCCACCGGTCGATGGCGTACCTGATCGACGTCGCCTTGCTGTCGGCGATCGGCCTGGTGGCGTTCTTCCTCCTCTCCTTCGTCGTGCCCGACATGCTCAAGGCGGCTCAGGCCTTGTCGGGGGTGGAGCGGGCGATCTTCGGCCTGGTCTCCTTCGTCCTCGTCTGGGGCTACTGGACGGGGATGGAGGTCGCCTGGCGCGGGCAGACGATCGGCAAGCGGCTGATGAAGATCCGGGTGGTGAAGTCCGACGGCTCTGGGGTGGGGGTCTTCGAGAGCGCGGTGCGGAACCTGCTGCGGATCGTCGACTTCTTTCCCGTCTGCTACCCGGTGGGGCTGATCACGATGCTGATTGACGCCCGGCACCGGCGGCTGGGAGATCTCGTCGCGGGGACGATGCTGGTGCGCGAGGAGAAGATCGACCTGGGCCGCTACTCGGCGGCGGGGCAGTCGCAGCTGTCGGCGAACGACCTCGAGCTGCTCACCGGCTTCCTCGCCCGCTTCGACAGCCTCGAGCCCGAGGCCCAGCTCAAGCTCGGCGCCCAGCTGGTGCAAAAGCACGGGGGCCAGGTGGCTCCGGGCGACGCCGTGGCGATCCGCGCCTTCCTCAGCAGCCGGGTGAAGTAGCAATGGCGCTCCCGCTCGGAGACTTCGTCGAGCGCAAGCAGCCGCAGTGGACCGAGCTGTCGCTGCTGCTCGACAAGCTCGCCGGCCACCAGCTGCAGCTGACCCAGCTCGACAGGGTCGATCGGCTCTACCGCCGGGCCTCGGCGGACCTGGCGACGGCGCAGTCGTTCTACCCCGGCACCGACGTGCACCGGTTCTTGAACCAGCTGTGCGGGCGCGCTTACGGAGAGATCTACCAGTCGCGCAAGGACCGGGTGGCCTCGCTGCGGGCGTTCTTCGCCGGCCAGTTTCCGCGGGCGGTGCGCGAAGAGCTTCGCTACGTCGCGGTGTCCGCCGCGCTGATGGCGTTGGGGATCCTCCTCGGGGCGACGACGGTGGCGCTCTCGCCGCAGGGCGTCGCGTTGCTGGTGCCCGATCACCTGCGGAAGATCGTCGGCCAGGGCCACCTGTGGACGGACCAGCTCGACGGGAGCTCGTCGGAGATCGCGGTCGCGATCCTCACCAACAACCTCAAGGTCACCTTCTCCGCATTCGCCTTCGGGCTGACCTGGGGCATCGGCACCGTGGCGACGATGGTCTTCAACGGCCTGAGCATCGGCGCGCTGCTCACCTACTGCTTCCAGAACGGCGTCGGCTGGCGGCTGGTGGCCTTCATGTCGGCGCACGGCCCAGTCGAGCTGTCGGTGATCTCGCTCACCGGCGCGGCGGGGTTGATGATCGGCCACGCGCTGATCGAGCCGGGCGAGCTGCCCCGGTCCGAGGCGGTGCGGGAACGGGCCGGGAAGGCGGTGCGGATCGTGCTGGGGTGTGCCCCGTTCCTCGCGCTGATCGGCGTGGTCGAGGGCTTCATCAGCCCCGGGCAGCTGTTTCCCGCCGCGGCGAAGGTGCTGCTCGGCGCGGCGCTGGGCGCGGGGTTCTGGGGCTACCTGCTGCGCACCGGCAGGTAACGGCTACGCGCCGCTGTTGAGCTGCTCGGCCGCGGCGCCGGACTCGAGCTGCTCGGCCTTGCGACGCTCACGGTGAAAGTGAATCTTCTCGTACGCCTCGTTGATCTGCTGCATCCGCTCGGGGCTGCCGCCGCGGTCGGGGTGGTTGGCGATCGCCTTCTCGCGGTAGGCCTCGCGGATCCGCTCCGGGGCGTCCATCGGCGAGACGCCGAGCACCCGGTAGGGGTCCTGGTCCTCGACCGCGGCCAGCCAGCGATCGAGCCGGGTCTTCACCTCGTCGAACGGCGCCTTCCCCACGGGATCCGGCCGGCGGGTCCGGACCTTCGCGTCAGCGCGGAAGACCTCGGTGTAGGAGCTGGAGACCCAGCGGTGGCACGACGGGCAGTTGAAGTACCGCACGGTGGTGCCGCTGCCGAGGTGGGTGCTCATCTTCCGATGGCAGTGGGTGCACTCGACGTCGACGTCTTCGAGGGCGGTGGTGGTCGTCGTGGTGACTGGGGCGCGCGCGGCCAAGGTTCAAGCCTCCGGCAATTCGTTGGAAGTGCTACAGCTCTGTAAGCTCTTGTACGCCTGCTGAAGATCGACGCAAAAAATTGGCTGAATTAGACCTTCGAGGATCATGCGAGCCATGCGCTGGACTGCTCTGATCGGATTGCTGCTGGGCCTGGTCTGCTACGCCGGCCCGACGAAGCAGAAGGGCCTGGGGAGCCCGCGTGAAGACGACGATGACGCCCCGACAGTGGCGACCCGCGGGACGAGCAGCGCGGACGCGGATCTCGGACTGCTGCGGGGCTTGCTGTCGGCCCTCGAGCCGGCGCCAACGGAGATCCGGGTGATCGCGGTCGAGGACCTGGGCCTGCTCGGCGACGCCCGGGCGCTCAACCCCCTGGCCCAGCTGCTGATGGACCCCAACCCGGCGGTGCAGAACGCGGCGCTCCGGGCGATCGCGGCCTTCCGCCACCCGCGCGCGGAGGAGATCCTCTCCAACGTCGCCCGCCACCCCACCCTGCCCGAGCGGCTGAAGCTGACCGCGGTCGACCTGGTGCTGTACCAGAACACCGCGACGGCGATCGGGTTCCTCAAGCAGATCTCCCGCGGCCCCAGCTTCACCTTCAACCTCCAGAACGCCGCGAAGAAGGTCCTCGCCGACGTGCCCACCGAGCGCGTCGAGGGGCGCCGATGATCGATCGGAAGGTCGCCTTCCTCGGCGCCGGCAACATGGCCGGGGCGCTGATCCAGGGGCTGATCCGCGCCGGGACGCCGGCGACGAAGATCTGGGCCACCGCCCGGCGGGAGGAACGGATCGCCGAGCTCGCCGCGGCGCACCCCGGCCTGCACCTGGGCTCGGACAACCTCGCCGCGGCGAAGGAAGCCGAGGTGGTGGTCCTCTCGATGAAGCCGCAGGGAATGGACAAGCTGGTGAAGCAGATCGCGCCGGTGCTCGACGCTTCGAAGCTGCTGATCTCGATCGCGGCCGGGGTCCCGATCGCGGCGATCGAGAAGCGGCTGGGGACCACCAGCCATCGCATCATCCGCGCGATGCCCAACACCCCGGCGCTGGTCGGCCTGGGCGCGACCGCCCTCTCCGGTGGCGAGCACGTCACCGACGCCGACCTCCAGCTGGCGAGCAAGATCTTCCAGGCGGTGGGGATCGTCACCGTCCTCGACGAGAACCTGCTCGACGCCGTCACCGGCCTGTCGGGCAGCGGCCCGGCCTACGTCTTCCTGGTGATCGAGGCGCTCTCCGACGCGGGGGTGAAGGTCGGCCTCTCCCGCCACGTGGCGCTCAAGCTCGCCGCCCAGACGGTGCTCGGCAGCGCAAAGATGCTGCTCGAAACTGGCGCTCACCCCGGAACGCTCAAAGATCAGGTCACCTCGCCCGGGGGGACCGCGATCGCCGGGCTGCACACGCTGGAAGCCGGCGGCCTGCGCACCACCCTGATCGACGCGGTCGAAGCCGCCACCCGCCGCAGCAAAGAGCTCGGCACGCAGTTCCTGGAAAAGAAGGAGTGACCGATGAAGATGACCCCGCTGGACATCCGCCAGAAGCGCTTCGAGCTGTCGCTGCGAGGCTATGCACGGCGCGAGGTCGAGGGCTTCCTCGAGCTGACCGCCGGTGAATTCGAAGAGGTGGTCAAAGAGAACATCTCGCTGAAGGAAGAGCTGAAGCGGACGATGGCCCGCCTCGAGCAACACCTGGAGCGGGAGAAGACGCTGCAGGAGACGATGGTCACCGCCCAGCGCATCAGCGAAGACGTGAAGCAGCAGGCGCGGAAGGAAGGCGAGGTGATCGTCGCCCAGTCCGAGCTGACGGCGGAGAAGATCGTCGCCCAGGCCAACGCCCGCCTCACCGAGATCGTCACCGAGATCAACGAGCTCAAGCGCCAGCGCGCGCAGTTCGAGTCGCAGCTGTCGTCGGTGATCGAAGCCCACCGCAAGCTGCTCGAGACGTTCTCCTCGTCGGGCGGCAACGAGGTCGCGTTCCTGCTGAAGAAGCGCACCAACGAGCTGTGACGTTTGCGTGGTTGAAGGCCGTGGCGGGCGGCGTCGAGCTGCTGGTGTTGGTGCAGCCGCGGGCCTCGCGCACAAAGGTCCTCGGCGAGCACGACGGG
>JAYVRT010000886.1:0-3686 GCA_043776025.1 Archangiaceae bacterium
GAACGTGAAGCTCGGCCGCGACTACACCCTCTACGCGACCATCGATGGCGTCGTGAAGTACGAGACCCACACCAAGGATCGCAAGCGGGTCTCGGTCTATCCGGTCGGCTCCGAGTCCGCGAAGCCCTCGGCTCCCCGCGTCCGTGCGGTCGCGAAGCCGAAGGTCGCCAAGCCGGCGGCCGCGAAGCCGGCTCCCGCCGCGAACTAGTCGGCAGGTCACAAGAATCGAAGCATCGGCGGGTCGTGCCCCTTCAACCGGGCCGACCCGTTTGGTGTTTAAAGGGCTCCCAATGAAGTTCGTCGACGAAGTGCGCATCGAGGTGAAGGGCGGCGACGGCGGCCACGGCTGCGTCGCGTTCCGTCGCGAGAAGTACATCGAGAAGGGCGGCCCCTCGGGCGGCGACGGCGGCAATGGTGGCACCGTCTACTTCGTCACCGACCCTCAACTGACGACGCTGCTCGACTTCCGGTACCTCCAGCACCACCACGCTCCCAGCGGCCAGCACGGCATGGGCGGCGACTGCAACGGGAAGAACGGCGAAGACCTGGTGCTGAGGGTTCCGGTAGGCACGCTGGTGCGCGACCTGGGCACCGACGAAGTGCTCGCCGACCTCTCCGTACCCGGCCAGCGCTTCGTCGCCGCCAAGGGCGGGCAGGGCGGCCTGGGCAACATGAACTTCGCCACCTCCACCCGCCAGACGCCCCGCTTCGCGCAAGACGGGACGCTGGGCGAGCTGAAGATGCTCGGGCTCGAGCTGAAGCTGCTCGCCGACGTCGGGCTGATCGGCTACCCCAACGCCGGGAAGAGCACGCTGATCAGCCGGATCAGCCGGGCGAAGCCGAAGATCGCCGACTACCCCTTCACCACCCTCGTGCCCAACCTCGGCGTCGTCCAGTACAAGGGCGGCCGTTCGTTCGTCGTCGCCGACATCCCCGGGCTGATCGAAGGCGCCAGCGACGGCGTCGGCCTCGGCCACCAGTTCCTCCGCCACGTCGAGCGCTGCAAGGTGCTGGTCCACCTGGTCGATCTCTCGGCGGTGCTCGAGGAGCGCGACCCGGTCGCCGACTACGTCACGCTCAACAAGGAGCTCGCCCACTACAGCAAGCTGCTCCACGACAAACCGCAGGTGGTGGTCGCCAACAAGCTCGACCTGCCGTTCGCCCGCGAGGCGCTGCCGAGGTTCGTCGCGGCGATGAAGAAGAAGAAGATCAAGGTGCTCGAGCTGTCGGGCGCTACCGGAGCCGGCATCCCCGAGCTGCTCGACGAGGTGGCGAAGGTGCTCTACGCCGTCGACGCGCCCCGCCCGAAGGCGAAGGTCCGCCACGCCGAGCGCCCGGCGCCGAAGAAGAAGGTGCCGCCGAAGACGCGCGGCAAGGAGCCGACCCGCGGCATCCCCGAGCAGAAGCGGAAAGGGTCGAGGGGCTGATGGGCGGCGGTGGGCCGCGCTACGAGAAGGCGGGCGAGGGGCCGTTGCCCGAGGACTTCGTTCTCCCCCCACGGAAAGAACGGATCGAACAGGTCCTCTCCCACCGCACCCGCACCTTGACCGTGGTGCTCGATCGCCTCGAGGACCACTTCAACATGGCCGCAGTGCTGCGCACCTGCGAGGGGCTGGGCATCCAGGAGATCCACGTCGTCAAGAATCCCCTGGTGCCGTGGACGCCCAACTGGCGGGTCACCCAGGGCTGCGACAAGTGGCTCGACCTGTTCCGCTACGACGACTTCGCCGCCTGCGCCACGGCGCTCAAGGCCCGGGGCTTCCGCCTGCTCGTCTCGGCGATCAAGGACGGCGGGCAGAGCCTGTTCGACGTCGACTTCTCACCGAAGGTGGCGCTGGTGTTCGGCAACGAGCGCTACGGCGTCTCCGACGAGGTGCTCTCGCTCGCCGACGGCACCTTCTGGATCCCGATGTTCGGCTTCACCCAGAGCTTCAACATCTCCGCCGCCGCGAGCGCGTCGATCTCCCGGGCGATCGCCTGGCGGCTGCAGAAGTTCGGCAAGGTCGGCGACCTCACTCCTGACGAGCACGCCGAGCTGCGGGAGAAGTTCTTCCGCCTCTCGGTGAAGCAGCACCGCAAGGTCTTCACGCCGTAGAGCAGGGCTTCTTTCGCCCATCAGTTCGGCACGGGGTGGGGCCGGCCCGAAAGCGTTTGAAAGCGTTGTGGGTTCCATTAGAAGCGCGCGCCAAGATGACTCCAGCGGTGACGGCGGCTCCGAAGCGACGCGCATTTCTCGCAACCCAACGCAAAGACAACTGGTGGGTCGCGCCGGCCCTGACCTTCCTCGGGTTCTCGCTCTTCATCGTCTACTCGACCTGGGCGGCCCTTCAGGGCAACCACTACACCTCGGGCCCGTACCTCTCGCCGTTCTACGCGCCCGAGCTCTTCGGAAACTCGCCCCACGCCGTCTTCGGGCCGCCGCCGGGCTGGTGGCCGGCGTTCCTCCCCTTCTCTCCGGCGATGCTGATCCTCTGGGCGCCGGGCGGGTTCCGCTTCACCTGCTACTACTACCGCGGCGCCTACTACAAAGCGTTCTGGGGCGATCCCCCTGCCTGCGCCGTCGGCGAGCTGCGTGATGAGTTCCGCGGCGAGAACTCTCTGCCGCTGATCCTCCAGAACGTGCACCGGTACTTCCTCTACCTCGCGCTGATCTTCATCGTGATGCTGTCCTACGACGTGGTGCTCGCCTTCAACTTCGACGGCCACTTCGGCGTCGGCGGCGGCTCGCTGATCATGCTGGTCAACGTGGCGTTGATCGCCAGCTACACGCTGGGCTGCCACTCGCTGCGCCACCTGATCGGCGGGAAGAAGGACCAGCTGCCGAAGAACGTGATCGGCAAGAATTGTTACGACTGCGTCAGCGGCCTGAACAAGCGGCACATGATCTTCGCCTGGTGCAGCCTGTTCTCGGTCGGGCTGACGGACCTCTACATCCGCCTCTGCTCGATGGGCGTGATCCACGACTTTCGAATCATCTAGAGCCTCTTGAGGCACCACAACCATGGTTGAGTTTCAGACGCATGAGCACGACGTGTTGGTCATCGGAGCCGGGGGCGCGGGCCTGCGCGCCGCGATCGAGGCCGCCGCCGCGGGAGTGAACGTCGGCGTGGTCTGCAAGTCGCTGCTGGGCAAGGCCCACACGGTGATGGCCGAGGGCGGGATGGCGGCGGCGATGGGCAACGTCGACGACCGTGACTCCTGGAAGACACACTTCGCCGACACGATGCGCGGCGGCCAGTACTTGAACCAGTGGCGGATGGCCGAGCTGCACGCGAAGGAAGCGCCGGACCGGGTGCGCGAGCTGGAGAAGTGGGGCGCGGTCTTCGATCGCACCAAGGACGGGAAGATCCTCCAGCGCAACTTCGGCGGTCACAAGTACCCGCGGCTGGCGCACACCGGCGACCGCACCGGGCTGGAGATGATCCGCACCCTGCAGGATCACGCGATCCACCAGGCGATCACCTTCCATATGGAGATGACGATCATCCGCCTGCTCAAGGACGGAGAACGCGTCGTCGGCGCGTTCGGCTACGACCGCGAGCGGGGCAGGTTCCAGATCTGGAAGGCGAAGGCGGTGGTCCTCGCCACCGGCGGCATCGGGCGCGCCTACAAGATCACCAGCAACAGCTGGGAGTACACCGGCGACGGCCAGGCGATGGCGTACCACGCGGGCGCGGAGCTGATGG